>JBLHKE010000014.1:0-26659 GCA_047619485.1 Verrucomicrobiales bacterium
GTGGCCGTCTCGGGGATCGAAAGGCCTACGAAATAGCGGAGTTTGACCACCGTGGCCAATTCGGGATCCTCTGCCTCCAGCCGGATCAGCGCGTCGTTGACCGCGAGCAGTTCGTCATCTGGGGCGGCCACTCCGATGTGCGAATCATTCCACTGCGTGTGCTCGGCTCCCCCTCCTCGTTTAAGCGCCTTCTTGCGTCGCGCGCTCTCGATCAGAATGCGCCGCATCGCTTCGGCTGCAGCGGAAAAGAAATGCCCTGGGCCATTCCAAGACCTCTCCTCCCCGTTGGAGTCGAGCAGGCGGATGTAGGCCTCGTGCACCAAGGCGGTAGCCTGAAGCGTGTGGTCTGGGCGCTCGTGAGACATCATGTTCGCCGCAATGTGCCTGAGTTCGTCGTACGCACGCGCAACCAAGCCTTCGGAAAAACCTTCGGTTTCTCCGCGCTCAGTCAGCTCGAAAATCCGAGATAGTTCCCCCATCAACCACACTTTGCACGATCAGCACCTTGTAGCACAACTTAAAAAACCTTATCCGGGAGAACCGTCGAGATGGCAATAAGTGAGGAACCTGCTGAAGATGATATTGTCTCGAACCCTCCGCCGGGCGGAGCACCCGCGGCCGGCGCGCCAGTAAAAACGGCTGCTGAGGCAACCTCCGATCAATCAACCAGTTTTTCTGGTGGAGACTCCTTCCGAGAAGGACAAGAAGCTCCTGTTCGATGGCTTCAAACACCTGACTACGATCAATGCGGCATTGGTGGTTTTGCTCCCGACGATCTTTGAAAAGGCCGGAAAGAAATCTGCGATTTTTACCAACAGTGCGTTCTGGATGCTGTTGGCGTTCGTCGTTTCGACTGTAGCCAGCATGTTGGCCATGTTCATCCTCGCTTACTCCGTCACCAACGACGGCGATGTCGGCAGGAAGCTAGAGGAGCAGTTCTGGACGACCTGGATCAGGAAAGTCCCTCGCTCGGCCAAGGCCGCGCTGTCTGAGATCGACGATCCCGAAATGCATTTCCATACCAGAATTCATCTCGTCGGCTTGCCGATCTACGGATCAAGCAACAACACCCCCCTTTCTCCCCATCTCCGATCCCTTCAACGGAGCCCTCAAGCGCCTCACGCAAAAAGCAAATTCCTAGGAGCCTGATCCGGCAACAATCGTTTTAGAATTCGCCCAAATCCACCCTCCGCTTTGGCGAATATTCCAATATACTCCTGCATCGGACGGCGGATTATGACTGAAGTCTAAAACGTTTTGCTCGAAATCATCTAAGTCCGACAGGCTCCTAGCAATGCAATAATTAATCAGGGGCACGTTCGACAGTATAGACCTCGACTGGCTCGGTCCGACCCTTGACCTGATGGGAGCCGCAGGGGTCGCAGAGGGTCTGGCCGATCTCCCATCCCGTGAGAAATTCACCGCTGACGAGGACGGGCTTATCGAACTCGCGGGTGAGGGATTCAAGGCGGAAGGCGAGATTGACGGCGTCTCCCAAGAGGGTGAATTCACCTGCGCTGATGGCGCCATAGGCGACGGGGCCGAGATGGATGGCGGCGCCGGTTTTGAAGGTCAGGTCGGCGCGGGCGAGTGCTTCGCGGTGGTTGCGCTGAACCTCGTCGGCCACCCGTTGCATGGCCCAGGCCGCCTGAAGTGCGGCGAGGCGGGCCGGAGTGGAGGTGTTGAGCCAATAGGCGAGCACGCAGTCGCCGATGAACTTGTCGAGAGTCGCGCCATGTTCATCAAGCACCAAGCTGATGGCAGCATACCATGAGCCCATGATGGGGGCGAGTTCGTCCGGGGAGAGTTGCTCTGAGAGCGAGGTGAAGCCCTGGATGTCGCTGACCAGGATGAGGGCGTCTTTTGACTGCACCCCGATGAGGGTCTGAACCGATTCGGTGTGGCTCGAATCATTTGCGGAAAGAAGACTTCCTTCGAAGCGGAGTTGATGATTGCCGATCATGACGATATCGCCGTTTTTCAATAGCTGTGCGGTGGTGACGCGCCTGCCGTTGAGGTAGCTGCCGTTGCTGCTTCCCAAGTCGAAGAACCAGAAGCCATCATCCTGCCGCCGGATCACGGCATGTCGCCGGGAGACCCGTGGATCGGCGACCGGCACGACGGAATCCGTACTGCGGCCGATGGAGCTGAGCTCCCCGAGGTCGTAGAATTCGCCTCTAGCGTCGTGGATGAATTTTCCTTCCATTGATAAAGAAATAGCGAACTTGAGGTGGGGAAATCAACCACAAAACGATTCTTGGTTCAGTTACCACGATGACTATCGGGGTCGGCCTGCTCGGGAAGGGGCGAGGAGGGGGATCATCAGACTTACGAACTCGACAGCTCCCCTCGTCTTTCTCTAATGAAGGAATGGTGAGTTCCGCCTGTTATGTTTCCCATCGTCTATCCCGTAGTGTCCGGAAACTCGAATTCTCCAGTTTTCAGGCGGCATCCCGGTAGTAGTAGCGGAGCAATCCCCCAAGCCGCTCGCGGCATTGCACCATCCGCTCCCCTCGGGATTCGAACTCCGGCTCAATGATTTTATTCTCCAGCCCCTGGTGGTTCCGCTCTGCGTGGTAGTGCTCGCAGAACTGAGCGGTCGCGCCATTCCTGCATTATTCTGGGTTCAAAGGCGAAAGAAATCGGGGATTCAGGCCTATCTCTAACGCGCTGATTATCAGACGATCCCAGTGCAATTGAATTTCCGGACACTACGCGGTTGATTCAGTCCGCCGTGGTAAGGATGATGAACTGGAGAGCTTGGGACATACGGTGAGCCTACCAGATTTGCCGCGACCAGAAAAGGCGGGTTTCCAAGGGCTCTTGAAGCATCGGCTGATTAATTGCACCCTACGGAAAGGTGGCCTGAGCGTCGCCCGAGTTTTGAGACACTACGGGGGCGTCGTCTGGCCTGCGGGTCAGTCGGCCCTATCCCGGAAGCAATTAGCACGCCTTTGTCTTGCCCCCAGACGATCTCAGCTCAGCCCAAGAAGGGCTGAGCGGTGGGGGCTATTTTTTTGAGGGCCCGATGAGTTCGATGAAGTTGCCATCAGGATCGTGGACCACGGTGATCTTGGTTTTTCCTCCGAGGGCGGCGGGGGTTTTGCCGAGCAGCTTGACCTTTGCGATCTTAAGACGGGCGATCGCGGCGTCCATGTCGGTGACAAAGAAGGTGAGGTAGGAGACGCCGATGGTGGAGTGGATGAATTCCTGGTCCTGCTCTTTTCCTGGGGCCTTTGGGAAGGACATCAACTTGAGCGAAGTGCGGGCGTCGCCCTCGCCAAGGACGAAGACGCGGATCGTGGCAGGGAGGTTGTTTGCCAGACCGAAGGCGGTGGTCTTTTCGGCAGGCACTTGGAAGCCTTTGACCTCCTTGCAGCCGAGGACCTCGGTGTAGAACTGAACGGACTTATCGATGTCTTTCACGACGATCCCAATATCTACTACTGTTTTGGAAAAAACCTTGGTTTCCTCTTCGGCGTGGACGGGTGCAAGAGTGAGGACGAAGATAGCGGAGAGTGCCGCGGCGGTTGGTAGTGTCATGGATATGGTTTAGCTTGGGTATTGGTATGAGCTAGAACGGGTGACGTCAAGGGTGCGAGTTGCACCCCGTAGTGTCCGGAAACTCGAATCGTCCAATTTTCATGCGGCATCCCGGTAGTAGTAACGCGGGTCAAAACAGTGTCCGGGTCAAAACAGTGTCAGACACTGGATAAATTGGACACTGGATAAATTGAGCGAGAAACCGGGAACTCAGTGTCCGGGCAAGATTGTAAACACGGTTTTTTTCGATGAGCGCTGGGAGTCGAAATAGGCTCGGACAGACCGCTTCCAAATTACAAACGATGGACGAAATTGTAATCGCAGTCCGAAGCTCGGCCATCTACGCTGTCAATCGTGTGGCTCCTGTCACGGTGTCAGGGCGTCGCCAAAACCATCCGCGCCCCCTCCATCCTCCGCTCCGCCCGTCCCATGAAGCCGACGCCCGAAATCAAAGTTCCTAGCAATTTAATAGTCATCTGACTTGACCACCCTGCGCAAATCCAAGCGTCGACGGGAGATCCAGGAGTCGTTGTTGAGCGCCAACGTCGGCTGCCTGCTGATCTTCGTGCTTCTGGTCGGCGTGCCAATCGCTGGTCTTGGCGGGTTCTTCGTTCACATGGGGCGAAGCACCTTGCTGGAACAAGCCCGGCTCAACGAGAAGGCAGTTTCGGTCAAAGCCATCGTTCTCTCAAGCGAAGTCCGTCAAACGACGACCAGGATCGGAACCGACGCCGGCGACACCGCAACCTCCTACTGGCCCGAGGTCGAGTTCTCCTTCGAGTATGGGGGGACGTCGCGGACATCAAACAAGATCTGGCCGGTCGGTGAAGGTGGCAGCGAGGCGGACGCGAAAGTGGCGTTGAGTTCGTACCCGGAAGGCGCAGAGGTTTCGGCCTTTGTCGATCCCAGCGATCCCGATACCGCGTTCCTGGAGAAGCGGTGGAGTCAGGTGCCCTACCTATCCGTGATCATCGGTGTGTTCCCCACTGCGTTTATCGCCGGCTTGGGAGTCCTGCTGGCTGGCTGGAAAAGACCGCACCTCGCACTGCTGGTTTCGACCCTGACAGCCATGTTGATCCTCGCGATTACAGGGTTGGCATGTGAGCACTATTTGCGTTTCATGCCGGATGACCAACGGTCTTGGTGGACTACCTTGGCATTTGGGCTGTCGCTTCCGATCGCGCTGATTCCCATGGCCGCTTATCTCAAGGCGAGCCAGCTCCACCGACTGCATCTCGAGGCACTCCAAAAACCACCACAAACAGAGGGACAGCCCACCTGACCTCATTCGGTCAAAATGCTCACATATCCCCCAGTTGTACGGCCGGAGTCACACCGAAAATGGTTAGGATCGGCTTGCCAACCGAAGACGCAATCCCGTATGGTGCAAAAAATCGGCCGAGCCTGAAACACCTTTATTTCAGCTCCCGACGGCCGACCAGATCTCGATCTCAGCCTACCTTCACAGCACCGTCTTCCTGCCTTCCCTTGCGCTTTCCCTTGCGCTTTCCGCCCTCCCGAGGGGCGGGTGCTGACCACCAAAATAGCACAACCCGTTGAGCGCGAAGGAGCCTCCATGAGTGCTGCTCGCGGTATACCCCTTCAGAACCCGCACTTGTAGGGATTGACGATTGGCAGCCAAAAGCATGATTCGCGGAAGCGCTCCAGCGCTCAACGGGTTGTGCCTTCTCGCTGGCCGCTACCGGCACCCTCGGAAGGGCAAAAAGCGCGACCCACGATCTCCTTCAACCGACCATAGCTGATCAGTTTGGCCTTACCTGCCAGGCGTCTCCTCTGCTCATCCGTGAATTTCGTCCGCCCGTCACCCTGCTGCTCCTTCAGTATCCTGATCTCCTCCTGCAGGTATTCGATCACGTGCTGCTGCTGGCGGTTCATCCAGCCCGCCAGCGACACCAGGATGAGTTTGAATGCGTCCATCTGTGCATTCTTGCAGCTTCAAGCAGACGGAACACGCTCCCAAATGCGGTTTTTGGCGTACCCTCAACCGCTTGAACTTCAGCAGGTTCTCTTGTAATGGAGTTTCCGGACACTACGGGGGTTGTCTGGGAAGCAACCCAATCGCGCTCCGGGGTGTTGAATCTTGCTTCATCACGCTCCAACCGTTACCCTTGTTCGATGCCATTCCGATTGCTTGCCCGAACCACCGCCGGGATTTTGATGATCGGTGGAACTGCCACCCTCTCCGCCCAGGCCACCTTTACCGAGTTGCCGGCACTGAGCGGATCCAGCAATTCCCAAGCCCGCTTCTACTCGCTTTCCTCCGACGCATCCACCGTGGTGGGTATTAATTGGAGCTCACGCGCCGAAGCGATCTCATGGAATGCGGTCGGAGGACCAATCAGGCTGGGAAGTCTGGACGCCCTTCATTATTACAGCCAAGCCGAGGCCATCTCGGCCGATGGATCGGTGATCGTTGGACAAAGCAGGCAATCCGACGGCAGCATTATTCCGGCATACTGGCAGGGCGGCTCGATCCATGCCCTCGCGGTTCCGGGAAGCTCCAGCGGTTTCGCAATGGATTGCTCGGCGGACGGCGCAACCATCGTCGGCCAAGCCATCTTCGATGGCAACTACAGAGCATTCAAGTGGTCCTCGCTCACCGGTTTCACCGATCTGGGCGATTTTCCCGGGGGTTATGACTACAGCTATGCACGGGCCATTTCAGATGACGGCACCGTCGTCACCGGCTATAGCTCGGGATACGAGCCGGGGGGCAGCTATAGCTATCAGGGATTCCGCTGGACCGAGACCGGGGGGATGCAGGCTCTCGGCCAGCTTCCCTCAAGCCGATCGGGTGTGATCCCGTTGGATATTGCCGGAGATGGCTCGACGATTGTCGGATACGGTCGAACTGAGGACAACAGGATTGAAGCGTTCCACTGGACGGAGGAAACGGGAATCGTTCCGCTCGGCTATCTTGACGAAACCTACCGCCACTCCATGGCCTTCGCCTGCTCGGAAAACGGAAATGTCACGGTGGGACGAACGATCAAGGATTCGGCCGTTGTCGCCACCGTCTGGGACGCCGAGCACGGCTTGCGAGAACTGGCGGAGGTCCTGATCAACGAGGGAGTGGACCTGACCGGCTGGCAACTCATATTCGCCGAGGATGTCTCGGCGGACGGCAGCACCATCCTCGGCCACGGCAGAAACCCATCGGGGCGCTACGTCAACTGGTTGGCCACCATTGCCCCACCCGCGCCCACTCCGGTGATGAATGTGCCCGGATCTGCCGTGGTGGAGGAAAATACTGGCTTTTTCGACCTCGTAGTGACACTTGAATCGGTGGCCACGGGGGACGTCACAGCCGATGTGACCGTCACCCCGATCACTGCGGCCGCCGGAGTCGATTTCATCCCCCCGGCGGCATCGGTGACCATCCCCGCGGGAGCGCTACAAGCCCCCCTGACCATCGGTATCGTGGGGGATTACCTCTACGAGGATGACGAGCTCTTCAGCGTAAGCATCAGCAACCCCGTCGGCGCGTTGATCGGGTCGGAGACTTGCCTGGTGACCATCACGAACGATGATCCGGAACCTCCGAATCCAGAGAACGTGCTCTTTCCGGGAGGCTTCGACAAGGCCTTCGGCGAGAACGGCGTCAGCATCGCCGAAAAGACCTATCCTTCGCTGGATATCGTCTCCGACCTCGTCATCGACCGCACCGGACGCACCATCCTGGTGGGCACTTCCTCCACGGGTAAGAGCAATCAGGGATACGCGCTGCGTCTGCTGGCAAGTGGAGCCACCGATCCCACCTTCGGCGAGGCTGGGCTCGCCCGACTCTGGAGCAGGGCCGCCTTTTCGAACGACTATGTCCACGCGGTGACCATCCAGGATGATGGGAGTATCCTCGTCTGCGGGCGCGGGCAGCCCTCCTCCTCATCCACCAATAAGCTCACCGTCACCCGCTTGCTTCCCGACGGATCGCGGGATCTTTCGTTTGGGACGGACGGCAGCTTTGTCTATCAGGGTTCCCCATTCGGTACCGGAGAGGGAAGGGACATCGTCGTGGGGGATGATGGCAACATCCACATCCTCGGCACCGAGTTCATCAGCAACGTCTTCAGTACAATACTCATCGCACTTGATCCCACCGGATCTCCGCTCACCTCGTTCAGTGGCGACGGGGTCCACCCACTTTACACCAGCGACGCCCAGACGGTGAGCGGCTTCACGTTCATCCTCGATCCGGAAGGCCGCTTCCTCATCGGTGGGGCATTGGACAATGACTTCGGCGTGGCCCGCATCAACCGCGACGGCAGCACCGACACGACCTTCGGCACCCTCGGTTTCGTCCGGATGAGCTTCAGCCCGGAAACCGACTACGTCAGGGCCCTGGCCATCGACACGGGCGGGCGAATCTACGGAGCCGGCCCCTATGATCCGATCACCGGGTCACAGCGCCGCTTCCGAGCGGGCATCTTCCGTCTCCTGCCGGACGGCTCACCGGATCCCGACTTCCATGTTGATGGCCGGGCGCATCCCTATCTTGGCACCAGCAACGAGGAAATCCCGACAACCGCGGTGCTGCTTCCCTCGGGCCGCCTGCTGGTCGCCTGCTCCACCGTTTCCGGCTTCGGGGTGATCCGGATGCAACTGGATGGAAACCTCGACCCGACCTTCGGCGAGGGCGATGGCATCGCCTTGATCGGCCCTTCCTCGGTGAGCGCCAAGGCGATGCATGTCGGTGCATCCGGCGACATCCTGGTGGCCGGCATGGCAGCGAATGACATCGTCCTCGGGCACTTGAGTTCGATCGGCGAAGTCGTGAGCGAATGGGGGACCGACGGGGTCGTCACCAAAGACCTCGCTGGACGCGTCTTTGATTCGGAATGGCTCGGCCTCGGGCAGGACAGCCAGGGGCGGCTCCTCGCCGTCGGCTCGCCGGCGACCAACTACTACTCGGGCAGTTACTACAATGAGGCCCTGATCGGACGGTTCCTTGCCGATGGAACCCTTGATCGGGACTTCGGCGAAAACGGCTTCGTCACCTATTCCCAGAAAGGCCAGCACGTAAGGGCCAACGACGTGGCGACCGATGGAGCAGACAACGTCTTCGTCATCGGCACCGAATCCTCCCGGGCCCTCCTGTTCGTTCACAAATATGATTCCAACGGAAACCTCGACATGGGGTTCGCTGGCGACGGCAGCCAATGGCTTCGTCCGGCTACCGGAACCTATCAGGAGGTCTTCGCAACGCCCGCGGACGGCGGGTCGCTTCTGGTCGCCAGCTCCGCCTTTATCGGAGGCATCCAACAGGTCACCCTGAGCAAGATCACCTCCGCCGGCATCATCGATACTTCCTTTGGAAGCAGCGGCCATGTGATCACCTCTTTCGCGTCCCATCATGTGCTGAAGGCCCTGCACCGCGCGGAGGATGGAACAATTTTCCTGTGCGGTCACGCTGACGAGGGCGGCACCTACAAGCCTTTCATCGCACGCTATGGGTCGGATGGCACCCCAGACCCCGGATTCGGCACGGATGGCTTCATCCAACTCAATCAGTTCGCCGGAAACTATACCACTGAAGGATTGCTCATCACGGCGGAGGGAGCGATCCGGATTGCCGGTTCGGTGGCTTCGTATCCTGGTGGACAAGGATTACCCCAGGCCTTCCTGCTCGGCCTTGACGCAGACGGGTTGCCCGAGAGCGGCTTCGGCGAGCTCGGACTGAGCGTGCCGCCCCTCCTGTTCCGGGGCGAGGCGCTGAGCGGCACCTTCGGCGTGGCCGGCGCCGTGGCGATGGCGGACGGCAGGATCGTGCTCGGGGGATACGACTACCCGCGCGGCTCGGATGGCGACGTGTTCCTGCTCCGTTTCGACGCGACCGGAGTCCTCGACACCGGGTTCGGACTCGATGGCAAGGCCGTCCTCGACCTCGAGACTGGCACGGACTGGAACGGCTGGAACGATCGGATTTACGCCATGCTGGCGATCGACGGAGATCGTCTGGTCTGCGCCGGGGCAGCAGGGGGGTCTGAATTCCATAAACCCGCGTTGGTCACAATGTCCCTCGCGGATCTCAGCTTTCTCGATCACATGATCTTGTCCGGGCTGAGCGGGGCCGCCGCGGCCCCCACCGCCGACCCAAACCAGGACGGCATTCCCAACATGCTCTCCGTGGCCTTCGGCATCGATCCACTGACCGGCGAAGGAAGGGAACTCCGCTATCCGGGATCGGTTCTCAGTGAAGATGGAACGGAGGGTGAACTCCGCTTCACCGTGCAGGTCTCGCCCCCTTCCGACCTAACCTACATCGTCAGGCAAAGTTGCGATTTGTCGGAGTGGATCGAAATCGCCAGACGCGTGGGACCTGGTCCATGGACTGGCACCGGCACAGTGGAAACACTCTCCGAATCCAACGGACTTCGGGAAGTCCTGGTGGTCGGTTCCGGGACGGATCCCTGCGGATACTTCCGGGTCGAGGTGATGCTCAAGGAGTAAGCAGGCAACAAGCCCCTTTCTCCCCCTCTCCGATCCCCTCAACAAGGCCATCCAAAAAGCAAAACTTTAGCAATTAAGTATTATTATGAATAAAGGCCTATCACGTTTTTTAGCCGCATATTTTGGAGTAGGAATGGCGTCGGCATTGGCGACCACGGTGAGCTTCTACTCAAGTGTGGAGCGTTATGTTTATCAGAGTGGTGACAATAGTCACGTTCTGAGATCGTATGACGGATTTGATAATGTTGATAGCACGTTGATAAGTGAGCATTCCTTCGATGGGGTGAGCGCTAATGGGGAGAGTGAATACTATGGGGTGAAGATCAACGGTGGAGCGGTGGACAAGATTGCGTATAACCCGACTTATAGTGCTTATAAGCGAGCGCATAACTATGATACAAGTGCTGAGATGTTAGCTGTTCGACCGACGAACGCCACATACACCCACGTGTTTCACCTGAAAGATGAAAGTGGTGAAGCGCCAGCTAATACGTTTAATGATCTGGGGATTGATATCACGGCGCCGGGAGTGGCTTTTGCTTCAGCATTGCCAGCGCAGCCGGTCTTTAGTTTAGGGGGCGTTGACGGGAACTGGTCCGCCGGGAATGATGGGATTGGAGTTTTCACCTTTGATCCGACAGTTACCGAATCGTTTACCGTAACAATGACAAAGTTCTCAACGACTCACTCGGGAACTCATTATGCGTTCATTGCGGTGGTAAGGAATAAGGTTCTTGATGAAATCTTGGGTAAGACATTCTCTGGAATTAGATCTGGCACTGAGGGTGACCCATTGATTGAGTCGGAGGAGATTACCTTGACCTTCACTCGGGGCTTGCCATTGGATGCTGGTGACACTGATGACACGACTTATGGTTTTCAGGATGGCTCAGCATTTGAGTTAGAAGGTGAGTTTGCGAATAGCTGGGCGGAGCAGGATGCTGCAGCAGCAGCAGCACTGGGTTTGGATGAAGTGAATAAAGGATTTGTTTATCAGACCGCGACAGCGTTTGAATTGCGTGCAGACACGCGCTCTCCCTATGAACTCTGGGTCACCGACAACTCCATTCCGGGCGCCTTGTTCGGGGATGATCACAATGGTGATGGTGTGACCAACGGCATCCTGTGGGCGCTCGGCTTGGATGCGACGGACAACCCGCTCCCCGATCTCCCGGTAGCAGCAGGATCCACCGTGACATTCACTCTCCCTGCGGGCGGGAGTGCTGGTGATTTGTTTGTGGAGGGTTCCGATTTTCTTGAGTCCGGATGGGTTGACCTCGCTGGAGAAACAATCTCGACTGGCGTCAATCCAATCCCTGCTGGGACCACGGGGACAGTGACCATTACCTTGCCTACCGGACTTCAGGTCTACCTAATGCGTCTTCGAGCCGTGGCGCCGTAAGCATGAAGGTGGGGTCTACGAGAGACAGCCGTGTAGGAGGCAAAGTCAGAGCCTGACAGCCTCTTGTGGCTCGGGGAGACGGCGTAGTGTCCGAAAACTCGAATCGTCGATATTTCATGCGGCATCCCGGTAGTAGTCGCGCAGCAGTCCTCCAAGCCTCTGCCGACATTGCACCTCACCCTCACCGCCCGAACCGAACTCCGGTTCGATGTTCTTGTTACCCAAGCCCTGGTGGTTCCGCTCTCTGTGGTAGTGCTCGCAGAACTGGTCGACCGCCCTCCTGAGCGATCCCTCCCGTATCAGCACCATCCGCTCCAAACACTCCGCCTTGATCGATCGCACAAACCTCTCGGCGAACGCGTTCAAATTGGGAGAGCGTGGCGGCAAGCGCACCGAGTTCACTCCGGCACTTTCGAGGATCGACAGGAACTCTTTTGTGAACAGCGTCGACCGGTCATGGATCAGGTATCGGCACCCGCAGAGGAAGCCGTCCACGCAGTCGGTGAGATTTCGCCCGATCTGCTTCATCCACTCCCCGTCAGGCTCCGGCACGATCCCGGCGATGTGCACCTTCCGGGTCGAGAGTCGGATCACGAACAGGACGTGGTAGTGAACGAGCCCTCGCAGCGTCCACACTTCCACGGTGAAGAAGTCCGTGGCGCCCATCACGTCCCAGTGCATCTTGAGGAACTCCGCCCAGGTGGTCTTCCGTTCGCGCTCCGGAGCCGGTACCAAGCCCGCCTGCTTCAGGATCTCGGCGATGGTTCCCCTGCCGATCTCGTGTCCGAGATTGGCCAGCGCCCCACGGATCCTCGTGTAGCCCCAGCCTCGATTTTCCTCGGCCATCCTGATCACGAGATCCCGGAGTTCCTCTGCCGTCGGCGGGCGACCGACTCTCCGTCGGACGCCGCTGGAATCGTATTTCTTCGCGATGAGCTTGCGGTGCCAGGCCAGCAGGGTCTGCCGCGTCACCAGACCCACGATCTCCTTCAGCCGCCCATAGCGGATCAGCTTGGCCTTACCTGCCAGGTGTCTCCTCTGGTCATCCGTGAAGTTCGGCCGCCCGTCGCCCTGCTGCTCTTTCAACACTCTGACCTCCTCCTGCAGGTATTCGATCACGAGCTGCTGCTGGCGGTTCATCCAGCCCCCCAGCGACACTAGGATGAGTTTGAATGCGACCATCTGTGCATTCTTGCAGCTTCACGCAGGCGGAACACGCTCCCAAATGCGGTTATTGGCGTGCCCCCAACCACTTGAACTTCAGCAGGTTTTCTTGTAGGGCACCTCCGGAAACCTGCTGTGGAAATGGGGCGCAGAGAAAATTCCCGCTGGCGAGGCGATAAACGCTAAGCTATCTGGTGATAGTGGGCGCTTTAGCAACGAAGACAGCGGGGATTTTATCAAGCGCCAGCCCGCATGAGGTTTTCGGAGGTGCCCTGTAATCGAGTTTCCGGACACTACGCAAGCAAAACCGCCACGCAGTAAGCTTTCACCAACCGACTCGCCATCATCTTGATCTTGAATGCATGTTGGCCTTGAGTAAAGCGCGATGGCCTTTGGATCGAGTAGTTCATTGTGGCTTCTTCTCGGACGCTCCAGCGGGTGCCTTAAGTGTTGAACTCAGGTAGTCGATGGGAGTCTGGTATCTCACATTCTCAGCTCCCGGGTGAACGACATGACACTCGATTCCCAGCTCGATGCAGCGCTTTTGCAGGCCAACGCCAAAGGTGACGCCGTGGATCGAGTCTGAACCGACGCCCGAAGCAGGCGGCTTATTGCCATAGGACAGGTAGACCGGTGGATCCCCGGCGCTGACAAGTCCCCAAGGCGAATACTCGGCAATCCACGGAAGCAGCTTCTCCCTGTCAGCCAAGAACTTCTCAAAGTCCTTACCGTATGCATAATTCCCAAAGGCATGACCACCGTAGCCGGGGTTGGTAAACCATTTTTTCAACTGCTTCGGGTCAAGCGTCGTCTGCGCGCCGGAACCAGCGGCACACCACAGCCGGGTTGATTCACGGGCGACCGGATCCTCGCTCTTTGGATCGGCCATATCGTCGTGGTAGGCCAGCCACAGGCTTGAACAGCCGCCTGCCGAATTCCCGATGGCGCCAATCCGCTCTTTGTTGATGTTCCAATCGCGGGCCTTACTGCGGACGAACTGCACCGCCCGTGCCGCGTCGTGGAGCGTCGCCTTAACCGGCGGCGTTACGCCCTCGGTATGCTTCCCGATCAAGCGATAGTCGATCGCCACGACCGAAATCCCCTGCCCCAAAATGGCACGGAGATTGGGAAAGCGAGGGCTGCGCGAAACGTTCGCCTTACTGCCGGCGATCCACCCACCGCCGTGAAAGATCATGATGACCGGGGTCGGGGTCTCCGACTTGGCCTGCCAGAAGTCGAGCTTGTTTCGTTCGTGTTCGCCGTATGAAACATTGGCAAACGCAGGGGCCAGCGGATTGCTTTTCGAATTTGGCGGATACGTTTTCTCTGCGGTTACAGGCTTCGCATCACCGAAAATTTGGGCATGGACTGCAGGGGTGACGGCGAGCATACCGACGACGCAGCAGGTCGCCATCGCTCTAAGGAAGTTTGTTTTCATAGATCGTTTCGCGAGTTGGTCGTCGACTGTTCGACCTTCGGTTCCTTCGAAGATCCGGTCCCTGCTACCCCACCGGTTTCAGTTTAAAACACTTGATGCTGATGCCCTTGTTCGGCGCCTTGATCGTGAACTGGAACGTGTTTCTGCCCCTCTTCAAGTCGACCTGAGTAGGCTTTGTCTTCCCCCAGTATCCTTTGGTATAGGGCAGCGCGATGTCGATAATCGTCCGCCTGTTCAGGCGGAGCATGAACTCCCGATCCAGGGTCAGCGTGCATATTTCAGCCGTCAGTTCATATTTGCCGGCCGCGGGTGCCTCAACATTGAATTTGAGCAGCTCGGGTCGCCCGGCGCCGAGAGAGTAGTGGACCTGCACCTCATCGCCGTCGATGGTATGCATGAAGCGAAGCTTGTCGGTATTCACCGTTGCGTGGGCTGCGCCCGGTGGAATCGTGATCACACCATCCTTGCCAATCACGATCGTCTTCTGCGCATCCGTCAGCTCGATCTGATGGATTTCTTCCTCTACAGCTTCCACGTTGGACTCGGCGAGTTCCTCGCCGGTAACGCCGATATCCTCGATCGTTGCATCTTCAACAAGGGCCAGTTTCCTGTAGAACGCGAGCAACTTCCAGAAACCGCCGCCTGACCCATAGCCGGTTACGCCGTCTTCTCCCAGGGCATTTCCCAACCACTCACACTTCAGCACCTGTTTGTATGGTTCAGGTTCCTTGTGGCACTGCGACGTCAGGAGAAACTCCATGCCGGGCATTCCATTGACCTTACAGAAAGCAAAATGTGGTCCCAGGACGGTGGTCCAACCGTCCGGAGTCCAGTGCGCCATGGCAGCATGTCCCGTGGAAGGGGCACGACGCGACGGTATGCCGAAAGCATAGCCCGATAACTGTCCGACAAAAGCGCGCGGGCCGCAGATGCCGCCTTTGAGAAAGAATTTCTGAAATTTACTCAGATCGGCCGACATGCCGCTTCTGTCGACGCCGCTGGTGTAGGGCACATCGGTTCTCACGATACGGCAGTAGCGCCACTTGTAGTCCGGGTTCCTGATGTGGTCCGGTCGATAGTTGCGCATCATGGTTCTTATCCAGTCGATATCTTCAAGCTTGTAGGCGTCTGGAAATACAAAGCGATAGTCCCAACCTGTACCGCCCAATTTAGAAAAGGCGGGGTCGAGTATGCCGTCGTCGTATGCCTTCAGGTAATTCAGGTAGTAATTAACCAAGGACTCGGCCGCGGGAACGTCGGGATAGACATAGGTTTCGCCCGTATACTGAAGGGATGCAGCCAGAGCCCAAACCTGAAAGAAACCCTCGTGAGAACGTTCAGCGGCTTTCTGAATGGCCGTGTAGTTTCGCATGGCCTGGCCGTAATTGCCGCCGCTGGCTCCTCCCATCGTCATGGCCTGCACGACGAGTTTGTCGTCATTGAGGAGCGTGTCGATCAGCGCTTTTTCCTCTTCGCCCTTCTGCGCAAACCCGGCCAGGCGCTTCGGGGTGGCATGAGTCAGTAATGCGAATTTGGCCATGATCGCCTGCTCTTTCTCGCCGACGAGAAATGTTTCAATGTCCTTCATGACAACTCTGGCCGCCGTAAGCACCGCCTTCTGTTTTTCAGTAAAGGCAGGGTTGCCTGGGCCGTGTTTCACAGCGATTTCCTTGCCCATGACAATCTTGGTAACAGGTGGGACATCTCCAAGCGTGCCGAACTGCTTAGTGAATTCGGCCTTCTTCTTTTCGTCCACCTTGGGTTCCAGGCGCTTGATCGCTTCCTCTAGATCAGCCAGCATCTTGCTGTAATGTGCCTCGAGTTTCTCCCCTTCGGGGGTCAGGCTGACCGGCGCTGGTCTCCCCGCGGCAAAGACGGATGTCGATAGGGCCAGGATCGTCAAACACAACCTGCCAACCATTGTTCTTCTGTTCATTGTTCTGTTGTTCATTGTTCCGTTGTTCTCAGTTTCGTTTTTCAGCCTGTTCAATTCTTAACTTTTTCAACTTACTGTGGAACGCCTCGTAGACGCTCGAGGGCTCTGTGCTGGCCGGTTCTTCGGAGCGCCGACGCATTTTTTCCGCCTCCTCTTTGCGCCCTAGTTTATCCAGGATCAGGGCTTTGATAGCCCAGAGTTCGACCAGAATGTTGTCCGGCTGTTGGACCGTAATCGTGGCGGCTTCCGTTCGCCAATGGGTGGGATTTTTACTTCTTCGTCCCTTGAAGTACTTCAGCTTTCTTGCGTCAATCGCCTTGTCAATCGACTCCAGTGCGGCTGTCCAGTCCTTCGCGCCTACATGCGCGACGGCTTGACCATGATATCTCGATGAACGCCAGCCGAAACGATCGGGGAGCCATGGCAGATACGGTCCGCCGAAGACGCGGGCGGCTTTCTTTAAATCGCCCTTCTCGAGCGCTTGGTAAGCATACTCCAGCTCGCACACCTCAATCTGAACCTTCGAGCCGAGCATGCTTGCAAATTCCCCGGCGTCGACATGCGGAACCCCCGTTGCCTGCCACGCAATGCTGCCGTCGCGGCGGATCAGGAAGATATTCGGGGTACGGTCCGCCGAAAGAATGCCCAGACGGCGAACCATCGGATTCGCGAGGCCGCCCGGCACCATCGTCGCCTGACAGGTCAACTCCCGTGCTTTCATCAGGGCCGCAATGCGGGCCGCATCGTCGGACAAGACGGCCACGATTGTGTTCAGATCCTTATTGACATGCCTGTCGGCGAGGGTGCACGCGTGGCTGAGAAGTCCAACCCTCTCCCAGGCTGTCGCCGCCGTGCCGCCCTTCTTGTCTTTGCCTTCCTCGTCGTCGGTCAGGGGAAACTCTGCATTGGGGTCAGCAGACGGCTCGACAAAGACCAGCAGCGTCAGTTTCCCGGTTGATCCCCGCGGCAGACTCAGTGTGCCGCCATCGAGGGTCTTGAGCTCTATCTCCGGCAGGCGGTCTGTTCTTGGCTCCCCACCGAGATTGGCGATGTGCCCGCGCAGCCTCAGCTCGCGTTCGCGTTTACTATGCCGGTAGATGAAGTTGGCCCTCAACAGGTCGTATGTATGGACCAGATCGCGCAGAAAGGCGGCAACCGGCCACAGCATGGGATGATCGCCCTCCGCAGCGGCCAGCAAGGTGGCGCGGGTGCGCTCGTGAAGACCGCGTGCGTTGGCGTCCAGCGCCAGAATGGCCGCCGCTGCAACGGCCGACGCAGGTGCTTCGGCTCCGCCGCAGTCCGCGAGGAAAGCGGACACAACAGCCTCCATTTTCACCGCATTACTCGTGCGAAGCGCGTCCTTCGCCAGACAAAACCGCGCGACAACGTCCGCGCCGGGCGGCAACGTCGTAGCAAGCGCTGCCTTCGCCTCTTTAACCGCTTCGGCCAGATGCGCCGGCTCGCCGGCCAGGTTCCACATGCCCATCAAGGCAATGATCCTTCTGTCACGAAGCGCGGAGATGTCTGCCTTTGGCTCTGTCTTGATGGCGTCAGCGCACAATTTCGCGGCCTTCGTGTAGTTAGCGAGGGCCTGCTCAGGCTTCAACCGATAGCGGAAGGGCGCGGCAATGAAACATTCCTGGATGGCTGCCAACTTCGGTGTTCGACGTTCTTCCGGCTCCGCCGTCACCAAGAAATCCCCAATGAACAGTGACTGCAGTTGAGCCAGATAACGCTCATCGGAGATCCGCTCGGCATTGAGCTCGAACTTTTCTCCCTGCGCCCCCTTCGGCGCCAGTAAGGCGCGTCCATAAGCGTTGACGAAAATGCCATCCGGATCCTTCGTTGCATAGCTACGGAATGCCGGATGATTTCTTCCACCCGGCAGCCGCATGACCGTCCAGTCCAGCCCCTGCTTGCGTAGCGTCGCCACTCCGCCGTCCGGCAATTCGTCCAGGTTGAAGCTGAAGACATCGAATCGGCCCGGATACTGGACCTCCAGCTCCTTGATCTGCTTGAGGTAGAGCTCGAAGCCCGGCGTGGCCTGCGACCAGAACACCATGATGCTGTGGTGCCCCATCAGATCGAGCGGGAAACTCAATGGCACGCCGTCCACCCGGGTGAATGACCCCGCGAACAGAACCTCCAACGTGGCCGACCCGGTATGTTTCCGACGCCACTGAATGACATCGTGATGAGCGGGAAAACGTTCCTTCATGGTATTGAAGAGAGCCTTCTCCAGGTCGAGGGCGCCCAGTTTGGGCGCGATCTGCGAGCCGATGATGAGGCTTTTGGCTTCAGCCATCGTGCCCCGGTAACGCTTGATCAACTCCTCCAGTGCACGCGTTCGCTCTTGCACCTCCGCACCTTTGGCCGTGAGGGATTTTTCTGAAAGGAGCAGGTCAGCCTCAAGCCGAAGCTCTGCTTGTTCATCAGGCGCCTGAGCCAGTTTGGCGCAGGTTTCAAAAAGTGCCTCACGGTTGCGATCCGAGTTCTCGAGACTGATCAGGCGCTTCTGGGCCTGCAACACAATCTCCAGGACGCTGAAGCGATTGGGTGCCGCCGGCGAGTCCTCGAGAAGATCCTCCCCGTCGCGGGCGACGTTCTTGTAGGCCCGGAGCTTTCTGAGCGATGAGGTGGCCTCGCCCGCCTCGGCCAGTTCCTTCTGAATGTCGGCGATCTTGGTTTCGGGAATGCCGGGTGACGGTGTGGTTTCCTGAGCCTGGCACAGGTGAGGCAACACGAGGAACAAGATCAGGCATGCGCACAGGAGGATGCTAAAAGCATTTGGGCCTGTTGACCTTAATGCCTTCAGCATCGGTTGCGGTTGGGACTGATTCATCACCTTTGGTAGATCGGAATGTAGCGATGGGGGGTGGCCAGAATGATGATCGCCATGGGCATCTCGTAGGAAACGCCGCCTGACTTCCCGGGTTTACCCCAGGCGCCCTGTGCATTCTGTTGGTTGATCAGCGCATCCCGGATTTGGGGGTACCACTTGGCGTACTCCTCATCGCCAGCCTGAACCATCGCCTGGATCGCGTAGTAGTGGCCATAGCAGTAGTAACGCGCGCCCCCGGTGATGACGCCGGGAGCCAGGCTTTTGAGATGGCGAAGCGCGGCATTGACCATTTCGGTGTCCCGTTGGCCTGCGAGCTGCGCGATGTAAGCGCCACCGGCGGTACAGGGAAAACTCACTGCTTTGTGTCCATTGTAGCCAAAACCGCCGGTTTCGGGGTCGTGGACTCCCTTGAGGTATTTCACCACTTTCGCGATCGTCTCGTTCGGCACCGCGATGCCCGCCTGGCGGGCCGAAGCCAGGGCGTGGAAGACGGTCATGGTGCACGAGGTGTCTTCGCCGCCATCGGCCTGCGGCTGATAGCGCCATCCTCCACCGGGGTTTTGCGAACGGAGAATCACATCGACGGCCTTCTCGAGGGCCTTCTGGATCGCATCGTCATCCTCCGGGTCGCGCGCCATCCCCCACATCTCGGAGAGGGCAAGCGTTGCCAGCCCGTGCTCATACATCACCTTGCCGAGGTAGCCGTCGGGCCGTTTCTTTGCCTCCTTCAGCAGCCACTTCATGGCGCCGTCCAGTTGCTTCCCGTAGGGGCCGAACCCGGGAAAATGCGCCTTGGACATGAACGCCATCAAGGACAGCGAGGTGATAGCCACCGCACTGGTGCCCGCACCATCGGCATCCCACGATCCGTCCTTCCGCTGAACCGAAAGCAGATAGTTGAGCCCCTTGTCGATGGCGCGGGTCGCTTCGACGGTCAACTCGGGCGCACCGTCCTGCTGTGCCATCACCGGGGTGGCAAACAGAGAAAAGATGAGGAGAACCACGAATGGACACGAATTCACACGAATTATTCTCCTGTCGCTACGCGACTGGATTCTACGATCTGCTTTGAAAAAATTAGTGTTCATTCGTGGTTCCTCAATTCATTCCGTTAGCATTTCGTAATAGTCCTTGAGAATGGCCCGGTATTCGAGCGGCAGCTCGCGTGCGAAGTTCTCGTTCAGGGCGGCACGGTCGCGGCGTCCCAGCACTTCCCACTCGAGGCGGCCACCCTTTGGTTTGATTCCGGTTATGGCGCCGGGCAGGAAGATTGCCGAATCCATTTCCTCTGCATCCAAGGGGGGCGCGTCCTGTGGCGGGGCGGGCGGCTGCGGTGGACCCGGGGGGGGGATCATCACATACTTCAGCACATACTCGAGAATGAAGTAGCGCAGCGCATCTCCTGCTTCGGTCTGGCGGGTGATCGCGGGGTCGCGCTCGCCGGCCTGCAACTTTGCCGCTGCCTCCGACAGGTGGCGCTGCGCCGCAACCAAGCTCGCGGGCGATTCTGGGATGGGCTGAGCCGGAGCCAACTCTTCGACGACGGTTTCCGGATCGATTTCGTCTTCGCCGGGAGTGGCGGGTGCAGCTTCAGCCTCATCGGTGTCTGGTTCGGGCTCAGCTGGCGGCTGGAGGAGTGCGGCGCATTGAGTTGCGAGCTTGCGTTGCTGTGCTCCGAGACCCGCCAACTCCTCAGGCTTGGCAATCTGGGTTGCCCGTGAGAGATCCATGTGCGGTGCCGCAATCGCCATTGCTTGATGGATCAGTTTTACTTCGGCCGAAGGCTCTTCGATGTCGGTACCAGGAGGTGGTGGCGTCATGAGGTAGGCGAGATTATCCATCAGGAGTTGCAGCGCCTCAGTGTCTGCAATGAGGTCGTCCAACGCGTCCTCGGCTCCCGCTCCAGCGGCCCCGCTGCCGATCGCATTGTCCAATTGACGCGCGGTCGCAGCATAGCCTTCCTCGCCAGTGAGCTTCTCTACTTGTTCGCCGAACTGCTTTACTTGCGTCTTCACTGCCGCCGCATCCGGCGCGCCCTCCGCCTTCTCCAGCAATTGCCGCGTGCCGGTTCGGATTCTGGCGCTCTGGGGCACGATCTCATACAAGTTCTCGGTCACCTCGAGCACGTAGCGATACTCCGGGGTGGCTTGATCGATCTTCGCACGCAGCTCCTGCAGTGATTCCACGACAAACAATTGCGCGTCGAGAGCCTCCTCGATGTCATCGGTCTCCAACCCGATCGCGGCGGCGTCCATGTCATCCTTGGCGAAGATCATCACCGTGCCGGATTCGATCTTGTGCGCCAAGGGGTCGAGCGAGGTCAACACGGCATCCACGGCATGGATCAAATTCTTCTGCGGAATCACTAAGCTCAGCCGGTCTTCCTGCTTGGCCTTTTCAGTCAGCGCGCTGAGGTGGCTCTGCTCGGCTTCGATCTCCACAAGAAGCGGGCTCGGCGCAAGGGCGCTCCCGGCCATGGAAAGCACGCCAGCGAAGGCGCTGCGCGTCGCCGTCAATTCCTCGTTCAGGCCAGCGGCCTCCTCGAGCGCATCGAGCGCCTGCTCCTGAAATTCGATGGCATCATCAGGCTTGTTTTCCTCAAGCAACGGGGTGGCTTTGCCCACGGCCCGCGCCACGCGGCTGAGACAGTCGATCAGCGGCAGATCATCTTCGTTGGAGCTCGTCTGGATTTCCTTCCAGCGGACGATGTTGCGAAGAAAACGCTCCGCATCATCGGCCAGTGCCTGGTTTCGTGTGACGAGAAACGCCGTATTCGCTTCGTCGTCGGCGGCATCTTCGGTCTGCACGAGGAGCACGAGCAAGCGTTCCTCAAACGTCAGTAGCTGCGCCGCCTGCTTTCCGGAAATGGTGACGGCGGCCTTCATGCGCGCTCTCTTGGTCATGGCCTCCATCCGCCAGCCGGCGATCTCCGCCAGCTTCTCAAATGCAGTCTGTGCTTGTTGTTGATGACCGGCTGCAACCTCGCCGTCGCCAGCTTCGATCTGAGTCAAGGCCGCCTGCATGGCGTGTTCGGCAACGGCAAGCAAATCATCCACCGGCGGGGCAGAAGGTGCGACCACGTCGTAGAGCTTCGGCCTCGAGGCGGGCACTTCAGGCATGAGTAGCAAATGGAGTTGCCGCTGGAGAGCGGCCTGGGATTGGGCGAGCTTCTCCGCGCTCATGTCGGTGCCTTCTTCACGCAACTTTCTCTGCCCGGCAGCCAGCGCGGCAAACAGGTCGCGTCCCTTGGTCAGCGCCTCGTATTCCGCGCCGCGCCGCAGCCGGAACTCCGCGCGGAGCAGGCTCGCGATCACCTCTGCCTGGAGTCGAGCCGCCTTTTCCGAATCGGCCTTGGGGATGAGCGCCGCGGCTTCCTGCATCTTGGCATCGGCACCAGAGCGAAGCAGTCCATTAACCATGCGGGACAGGTTGAAGGCAACCAGGGCGTCCGTGCTGGTGCTCTCCTTGTTGCGCGGTGTGGCGGCAAGCAGGCGAGCCGTTTCTTTGGCAAGGCGGGTTTGCGCCTTGGCCAAGTCCTCATCGCCAGCCGCGTCCGCGTCACTCCTGATGATGGTCTGCAGGCGCAGGTCGGCTTGGGTCTGGGTGGTGGCGTGCAACTCCCGCGCCATGACGTCCGCGGCTTCCACGAAACCGAGCTGCAGGACCACGAGACCGAGTTCGCGTGCCGAGCTGTCGACCATGTCGATCGCGGCCGCCGGACTCCGGTCGTCCCCTCCCCCGTCGGTGACCGTGGCCAGTTCCCGCAGCAGGGAGGCAGCACGGCCCACGTGTTCGTCCGCGATGATCTGCAGATCGGTGCCCAGCTTGACCAGCGCCGCGCTCTGCGCCTCCTCCGCGATGTGGTTGGCCTCCAGGTCTTCGACCAGAGCGTTGATGCGGTTCCGAATTGCTCCAAGGCGTTCTCGGATCAAGCCCTGCCGCACCGCTTCCAGTTGGCAGGTCTGGACGAACACATCGTCGGACGGGTCGAGACGGCGGACGAGATCATGCACCCCGCGCTCCTCGCGATAGATCGTCCGGATCCGGGTGAGCAGGTGGCGCTTCTGCTTTTCGATCTGCGCGAGGTAGTCTTCCCTAGACAGGAACTGCACGCGCCGCGCATCCGAGCGCACACGGTACGGCCCATCCGCGCCTGGGTAGCGATCCGCTAATTCGACCGCGAAGGTGACGGTTTCGCCGACCGCAAGCTCCGGCAGGGCTTCGCGGTAGTTCCAATCGATCTGCTGCTCGCTCCCGTCGCTCAGCTCCGGTGTGGGCAGGGCGACCTTCACCTCCCCGGCCTTGTCGAGCCGGTAGGCGATGACGGCCTCGCCGATGCCGTGATCGTCCCGACCACGGAAGGCGAAGTCGAGATTGCGCTGGAGCGTCGCGAACAAGTTTCCGGCGGGCGAAGTGAGATCGACACTCGGCGCCCGGTCGGGCTCCACCTGCAGGTAGTGGCGCGGGCTAGAAAAAGTAAAGCCGTGTTGCTTGCCCACCCAGCCGAAGCTGTAGGACCGCGACCCGGCCGCCACCTGCTGCATCGTCACCGAGCGCCCGTCCGCGCTGATGTCCAACGCTTGCGCCTCGCCCTCGGCAGGGCGGAACTCGGCCTCGTCCACCGCGCGATCGAGCGATAGCTTCCACTTGATCGTCGTCCCCTCTGGCACGGTGAGCGTGAGCGCTTCGACGGTCTCGACCGGACGCTGGGTGTACTCAGGAAACTCGAGAGTCACATCGGCACGCTCGATCCGCGGTGCCGAGATCACGCGCACGGTCTGCCATTCGCTGCGGGCATCACCGGCGGTGATGCGGAAATCGAAGCTGCGAAACACGGTCTGCGCTTCGTACTCGCAGGCGCCACCCGTGATCTCCAACTCGCGTTCGCGCGGTTTGCCCTTGCCGGTCCGCAAGATGATCTTCGCGCTGTCCGGAATCTCACCCGAGATGTTGGCGACGAGGCGCAGTCCCTCGCCCTCCTTCACGATCCGCTCGCCATCCTCGACCTCGATGAGGGTGCGCGTCGGGTATTCGACGGTTACCCAAGGCATGAACAGGCGCGTCGCGGCCGTCTTGAACAATGGGAAATCAATCGCCGCAAACGCAACAAGGGCGCCCAGCAAGCCGCAAGCGAGCAATCCCGGGACGCCGATGCGATTGAAAGGAACCACCTCCCCGGCATCCACCTCGCTAGCCGCTTGGTTCGCGCGCTCGACGGTGCGCGCGGCCATGGTTGTGGACGTTCCGGAGACAGCTGCGGAGTCAGACAGTTGAACACCCGACACCAACAGGCTTTCGAGATTCTGGTAGTGACCCTCCACCTTGAGCGCGGTGCGCGGAGAACTGAACCAGGGTTTGAACATGCGCCAGCCGCTCCGCCACGCCACAACGATCGGAAACACTAACAGTGGCACAAGGATGATCATCCGCACGAAGGCCGGCAGGCGGATGAGCCAATCGATCGCAAATCCCACCAGGAACAAGATTGCGATCCAGTTGCACAGCGACAGCAACCCCGTCGTCAGGTTCAGCCCCTGTTCCCTGCGGTGCACCTTGCGGAGGCGCGACTTGAGCTTGGCGGGTTTGATCATATTCATCAGCGCAGGTCGTATCTCCTCCGTAAAATCCATTCAAATCCGAGCAGGCCGACCAGAACGAGGGCGACCAGGCTGTTGTCCCACAAGGGGCGATCGGTGCTCACCGTGGTGGTGTGCGGTTCGCGGTTGAGCAAAGCGGGAAGTTTCTGCAGCTCCAGGGCGCTCAGGACTTCCCCGCCGGACAGTTCGGCAATCCGGCGCAGGTGATCGATCTGCATATCGGTGTTGGCCAGTTCCGGTCTGAGGTCGGCGACTTGGAACTCCGTGGAGTTGGACTGCGAACGATCGGACGCGTTTGCCTCCACCCGGTAGCCGCCCTCACGTGGCGGTGAAAAGTAGCCCTCATAGAGCCCGGGGTTCGAGGCGTCGGGCCGCAGGGTGACGCGCTGTGGATCGCCGCCTGCCCCGTCGGCGTCCAGCGCGCTGACCTCGATTTCAAATCCCGGCTGGGTGAGCGGTTCGTAGTCGTCGTCGAGCAGGTGCGCGTAGAGCATGACGCGGCCATCGACTGGGTAGGTGACCCGGTCCGTCTCGAGACGGATCCGTTTATGCTCGCCCATGAGCCGCGACAGGGTGAGGAACTGCACGCACTGCGACCAGACCCGCCAGTGGTACTTGTCGCCGGTTTTGAAGCGCAGCAACCAGAGGCGATCAGTCGCTATCATCATGCACTTGCCGGTCCCGTAGCGTTGCCAAGCCACCAGCGGGTAGCGGTCGGCGCGGGATTGGGTGTCGGAGAGCTCGGCCAAGACGGTCGCGCCGGGGCGCGGGGCGAGCAGCGGCGGGATGCGGTAGAGCGGTGCGACCCGGCTCCAGACGAGATCGTTCTCCTCATTTTCCGTCTCCAGTGTCATGACGAGACTGCTGCGACCTTCGGGCGTGAGCACCGGGTAGACGCTCTCGTCGACATCTTCCCATTTGGCATCCGGATCGAACTCCACGGGCAGCATGCGTTCCACCGGCGTGCCGGCATAGCTGGCCGGCGCAAAGCGCGCGCCGCAGAGCATGAGCAATGATCCGCCGCGCTCCCTGACCAGTTCCTCCAAGCGCGCGAACGCTTCCGTGGAGAAGAACGCCGAGTCGACATCGCCGAGGATCACCAGGTCGTAGGCGAATGCCTCTTCGCGGTCTTCCGGAAACGCCGCGATGTATTCGGACGAGTTCTGCGCCAGCTCTGGCTGGGAGCGCGTGCCGATGAAGGTCGCGTTGATGCGCGGGTCGCGCTTCAGCATGGCGCGCAGGTAACGGAACTCCCAGCGGGCGCTGCCCTCGATGCAGAGCACGTTGATCTTCTCGTTCACCACCCGGACGCTGCGCTCCACGCGGTTGTTCGCCGCCGTGGTCTCGTCGGAAAACGCTTCGATCTCCACCCCGATCCGAGCCGCGCCCCTCTCGGCGACGTCGACATTGAAAAAGATCTCCACGAACTGCATTCCGCCTTCGAAGGTGACGCTCTGCCGGGCGACTCCTCGCCCGTTGAGGCTCACGCTCAGCTCGGCGGTGCGTTTCTCGTAACCTTTGGATTGGAGTTGGACACGGACGGGGACTTTGTCGCCGGTGAAGGCGACGTCCTGCATGAGGACGTTGCGGATCGAGACATCATCGGGGTCGGCGATTCCCAACGGCACCGTGTAGACCGGGATGCCACGGGTGCCGAGATCACGGGCCACCGACTCGGCGCGACGCGACGAGGTGTCCAGACCGTCGGAAAGCAACACCACCCCGGCCAGCGGCGCACCGCGCTCGGTCTTCGCCAACGCTTCGAGCGCCCCGCCGATGGAAGTCCCCGGGGCGTCGGCCTTCAGCGCCGCCAGTGAATCCTTCTTGCCGTCGCCGAGCCGATGCATGGTTTCGCCGAAGGCGTGGTAACTGACATCGAGATCTTCGCCGATCGATCCGAGCATCTCCCCCGCCGACTTCGAAAGCAGGCCGGTTGCCAGATCGAGGCGCGAGGCCGCAGCGATCGCCTCACGCTGCTTGCCGTCGAGCGACACGGCGCTGCGCTTCACATCCTCTGGCGTCGAGGAAGGCGGCAGGATCCCGAGCGCCACCGCTGCCTCGCCGATGTCCTCGGAACGCTTGCGCTGGTCTTTGACCGACATGCTTTGCGAGACATCGACTAGAACCGGCAGGCGACGTTTTTCGGTGTGGGTCTGCTTGAAGGTCGCCGTCGGTTCGAACAGGACGGCCACGATCAGGCACAATGCCAGCAGCCTGAAAAAGGCAAGCCCCATGCGGATCCCAAACGGCAATCCCTGTCGGCGACGAT
>JBLHKE010000015.1:0-26412 GCA_047619485.1 Verrucomicrobiales bacterium
CGATCGCCATTCTCATCCCTGCCTTCTCCACCGAGGCAGCGCCTCGCCCGATTGGACTGGTCCTACCGACCAAGAACCGCGCGCTGTTCACGCCTCACGAATCGCAGTATTACATGTACACTACCCGCACCTTCGAGGGTCGCTCCAGCAAGCCCTGGACCGGCGGGAAATTCGGCTACGTACGCAATCCGATCCGCACCAAGGACGGCATCGTCTACACCAAGTTCCACGAGGGCGTCGACATCCGCCCCCACGCCCGCGACAAGAGCGGCAACCCTCTCGACAAAGTGCACGCGATCTCCCGCGGCGTCGTCGCCTACGTCAGCAGCATCTCCGGCCGTAGCAACTACGGGAAGTACATCGTCGTCGAGCACGACTGGGGCTACGGGAAGTTCTACAGTCTCTACGCCCACCTGATGACGACCTCGGTCAAACAGGGACAGGCCGTCGGACCTGGCAGCGTCCTCGGCAGGCTCGGCTACACCGGTTCGGGAATCGACCGTACCCGCGCCCACCTCCACCTCGAGATCAACATGGTGATCAACACCGGCTACAAGAAATGGCACGACCGCCATTTCAACTCACCCAACTACCACGGCCTCTACAATGGACTCAACTTGGTCGGCATCGACGTCGCCGGGCTCTACAAGGCGCATAAGGCAAACCCTAACATTACCATCCCACAGTTCATCGCGCGCATGACGCCCTACTTCAGAGTGGTCGTCCCGAAGACCGGCCGGCTCGAGGTGCTAGGCAACTACCCGTGGCTCGGCCGCAACATGGCGCAGGCGAGGAACAACCCGTCGTGGGAGATTTCCTTCAGCTCATCCGGCGTCCCGCTAGCCGTCAACCCCAGCCGCATGGAGGTGAAGTCACCGGTCGTCTCCTGGGTAAAGCCATCGCGCGTCGCCCACGCCTACAACACCCGCCGCCGCCTCACCGGCAGCGGCAGCACCGCGCAGCTGACCAGCTCGGGACTGCGCTATGTGCAGTTGATTGCTGGGCAATTTTGAGGAAGTGGGAAGGTTTCGCACTGGTGAAGAAAGCAGCTGGGCTAGCCCATCCTCCCTCGGAAGGATGCCTAAGGGGTTGTCAGGACAATAAGTCATACAAAGATGCGCAGGAATTTTAGCCAGCACCAAGGCCGATTTCAGCGAGTATAGCGGGCTATTTGAGTTGGAAGCTAACGCGGGTGATGGCCAAAATAACCAGCAGATTGTAGGAGTTATTTACTGACAAGCCCTAAGCTACGTAGATTCGGCCTCCTGCTGAATTGCTATCAGCACATGTAGATGGTGTGCGGGGATTCGCACGGGCTCAACGAGTGCCGACGCTACTTCTTGAGTCAGTGCCATTCCGGTCTGATCGTCCCCAATTTTATCCCCGTCGATCGCTAAGTCGCAGGATCGAGTCGACCCAGCGTTGACAGTCAGGGCGGCGCCCATAGAATTTCGTAAGTGAACTGGACGAGCTTGCAACAGCGATGGGTATTCGCGGCGATTCTTTTGGTCGCTTCGCCCTCCGGCTACCTCGCCTCTAGTTGGCTTTCGCCCGGGGCGCTTCAACCACGGGAGGTTCCGGCAGTCGAACGGTCCGAAATCCCCTCAAGTCTCCTCGAACCGGAACAAGCAAAGGTTCGTGAGCTACAAGCAGCTGGCACCGAGCAGATGCACGAGATCTTTCGCCGGCTCATCGCGGCTGAAGATGATGATTCGCCTCAAGAGATGCGGGGGGAGTCTGACATACGACATGATCGATCAACCACTTCATGACGGGGAGGTAGGATCGTTTCGTCCGATACTCGATAAGTTCGCCGGCAAGCGAATCCCCGCGTGGGTCGCAAAGGAAATTGCGCTGGCAATAGCCAAAGAAAATCCAGACGCTGCGGTTCAATGGGCACATTCGAGAGGAGATGCACGCTTGGTAGAACACGTTCTCATGAAACAGACTCCGAAGTTCGTCAACGCGTGGATCGGACGGACACTGGCCAAGGATCTGAGCGATGAGTCGCTAGCACGGGTCACGAGATTTTGGGCGTGGACTGATATCGAAGATGCCATCGCGAGAGCAATGAGACTACCAAATGAACGCTGCGCTTACGTGCTCGCGAACATCGCGCTGATGGGCAAAGCTCAAGCACTGCCGGCACTGCGAGAGAATTTGGATTCAGTAGAAGCTGGCTCAGGTCGCGAAACATTGCTGACCATCATGGGCAACCTCCATCGCCTCGGTGATCCAATCGTCGGGGCGGAATGGCTCCGAGCCTACTCCTCCGCCGGCAACGCGAACGCCACCAAACTCCCACCCACCGGCCTGCCCGACTTCCCACCACCCGCCGAGATCACCACAAACTGCCGACCGTCGACCACGTAAGTGCTGGGAGTCGCATTGCCACTGAACGGCAGCTTGGCTTTCCAGAGCACCTTGCCCGTCTCTTTGTCGAAGGCGCGAAAGGTCTCGTCAGCACTCGCTCCGATAAAGATCAAGCCACCAGCCGTGACTAGCGGGCCGCCGTAATTCTCGGTCCCGGTCGGGGAAATCCCACGCGCAGTCAGTTCCGGATACTCGCCAAGCGTCACCTTCCATTTGATCTCGCCGGTGTTGAGATCGACCGCGTTCAAAGTCCCCCACGGCGGTTTGATCGCCGGGTAGCCCTCCGCATCGAGCCAGCGCCGGAAGCCACCGAAGGCATAGCTCGGCAGCTCGTTTTCCTTCTGATCAGACTTTCCTTTTCCGACAACGCCCTCACCGAGCACGTAATCCAAGATCGCCTTGCGCTTCGCCTCGGGCATCGAAGCGTAACTCGGCATGCGTCCCCCACCCTGCCGTGTGACTTGTTCGATCTCCGCGCGCGTCTTGCGTTTTCCAATATCGATCAGCGACGGAAACAGCGCAGTCGCGTTCCCCTCACGGTCGAGGCCGTGACACGCGCCGCAGTTAATCATGTAATCGCGCTCGCCAGGCAGCAGCGCCGCCCCATCGGCACGCCGCGTCTCCACCATCTGTAGCAGCCACGGCATCTCGTTGATATTGACGTAGTAGATCCCATCGGGATCCGCAGCTCCCCCACCCCATTCCATGCCGCCGTCGAACCCAGGAAACATCACCGTCTCTTTCAAACTCGGCGCTGGGAATGGTCCGAAATTCGGTGAGGCACGAATACGATCCAAGCTCATCTGCTGCGTCTCTGGTGAAATATTAGACGCGTCCGCCTCCGTGTAGCGCTGCCGCATCAGCGGCGCAGGCTTGGTCGGAAACGGTTGCGTCGGCCAGGCCTGCTCGCCCACCAGATCGGATGGCGGCACCGGGCGTTCCTCGATCGGCCACAGCGGCTCGCCAGTGACCCGATCGAACACGAATAGTAATCCGTGCTTCGTCCCCTGCGCGACGGCATCGATCTTCTTGCCGTCGTGCGTCACGGTCAACAGCACCGGCGGACAGGGGAGGTCCTTGTCCAAGAGATCGTGGTGCACGATCTGAAAATGCCACAGCCGCTTTCCAGTTGCCGCATCCAGGGCGAGCAGGCAGTTCGCATACAGGTTCTCCCCGTGCCGCGTGCCGCCATAGAAGTCCGGCTCAGCCGTCTTGGTCGCCACGTAGACGATGCCACGTTGCTCATCCAGCGACTGCCCACACCACGGCATCACTCCGGTCGCGGTCTTGTAGGCATCTTTCGGCCACGTATCGTTGCCGACCTCACCCGGCCGCGGGATGAGATGAAAAATCCAGCGCTGCTTCCCGGTCCGCACATCATACGCTCGCATCGCCCCCTTCCCGCCGACGCCACCGACAATCAGTAAATCTTTGTAGACAACCCCGGGCGTGTTCAAGCCGGAACCAAGACTGATCGATCCATTTTCACCAAAACCGCGAATCGTCTCGCCGCTCTTCGGATCGATCGCGAACAGGAAACCACCGACCGCGGTAAGCAGTCTCTGTTCCCCTCCAGATTCACTCTTCCAAAACACCAACCCACGCTGTCGACCACGACCCTTCCCTGATCGCTCTCCCGCAGGATCCCAGGTCCAAATCCCCCGTCCCGTCGCAGCGTCCAAAGCAACCACCTTGCGCGATTGAGTCGGAGTGAAGAGCACACCTCCGACGATCAAATTGTTTGCCTGATACTCCCCCCTCTCGCCGCTCTCGAAAGTCCAGGCGACCTCGAGCTTCGAGACATTCTCGCGATTGATCTGATCCACCGGAGAATAGAGATTGCGTTCCTTGCCGCCGAGGTAGACCGGCCAATCGACGTTCTCGGCTGCCACCAAGCTGAGCATCGGGGTGAGCAACAGGGGCAGCAGTATCAGATGAGGTCGCATGGTGGCTAGATTGTAGCCGAAGCCGAGATCCACGACCACATCAAAAATTAATCATGAACCGCCTGCACTGAAAGAAGCGTAATTTCCGAAAAATCAATATGCCGCCTGATTGGGCGTTGCGTTTTTTCAGCAGGAACGCACGCTAGAGCGTGACGCAAATGAACATTCCAACCTCCCTGACCGCATCCATTGCCGCGCTAGTTCTGCTTTTCCACTTCGGTAGCAAGACCGCATCAGCACAAGACCCTGGTTCGGCGCAGCTGCATCTGAATCTGCAGACAGAATCGATCTCGTTCCGTCTCAGCGGGATTCCAGAGGGTGACACTGGGATGTGGATTTTGCAATCGTCGGTGGATCTCGAAGCGTGGGAGGATCTAGCTTTCTTCGGAAAATCAGCGGCTCCCGGGGCTGATATCGAACTGGACTTGGCCAAAGCATCGATGCCGCAACCCGGAGGCACTCAGCAATTTTTCCGTGCCCGCTACCTCGATTCGGATGACACGTTGTTGCGCGAATTCCTCGCAGCGCGCGACGTCTGGCGTCGCTCGGGAATCGATCGCTACAACATGGAAGTTCGCTGGTCTCCCTCGCAGTTTACCTGGCACGGCACGGTCACTGTCAGCAACAACCAAGTGACATCCTTCGAGACCATCTTCACAAATCTTTTCGAACCACCGGAACCGAGGACGATGGATGAATGGTTCGACCACCTCAAGCGGTTCATCGACCAACCGGCGGACCAGATCATCGTCACCTATGACCCGGTTTTCGGCTACCCAAACTCGGTCTCGATCGATGAGGATTTCAGGATCGCCGACGAGGAACAGAGCTGGTCGATTCTCGATTTTCTGCCGGGAAGGTAGGCTCCTTTCACGGACACCGCATTGGCGCTGCCGCCATCCGATCGGCGCCAGCGGGCAATCGCGTGCACACCTGGCTCTGTTAGGCCGGATCCGCGGTAGAAGTTCAGCGCAGCTACCCAACCACCACCAGAAATGCCCACAGATTCACGCATTTTTGCAAGGGACTCCCTTCCCCCGACGTGCTAGAATTCGGCTCTAAATGCCGAAATTCCCCACTATCTGCGCCAGCCTCGCTCTCACTGCTTTCCTCTGCCAAAGTAGCGCGGCGCAACACTTCGACCTCACTCAGAAAAACTGGTCCGGGACGAATCACTCAGACTCCCAAGCGATACTCCTCAAGCCCGCCAGCTTCGAGGAGGACGGCGCGCTCGTCTTCAGCGACGGGAATTTTGTCGACGTCCCTAGTTTGAGCGAAAATGACCTGCCTAGCGGTTCCTTCACGATCGAAGCTCACGTCGCGCTCACCCGTGGCACCAAGTGGGGCAACATCGTCGGCTACATGCAGGACAACGGGAATTACGAACGCGGGTTTTCGCTCGGCTACAACGAATCGGCATTCACCGTCTGGATCTCCACCGGGGGAAGCCTCATCAGCGCGGTCGCCGAAGAACCATTCATCTTGGGCGAATGGTATCACCTGCTCGCCACCTACGACGGCCAGAAGTTGAAACTCGTCGTCAATGGTGATCTCGCTGCCACGGTCGACGCACCGGGGAAAGTCGCCTACCCAGACCAGGCACAGTTCACCATCGGCGCCTACCGCGACAAGGACGAGCTCTACCCGATGGAGGGCAAACTGCGCAGCGTGAGCCTCAGCAAGAAAGCGACCGTGATCAAGTCGTCCGGCAGTGATTTCACCATCCGCCCCGCAGTGCAATTCATCACCCCGAGCAGCGCGAGTATCCGCTGGGGGCGTCACCCGGCGGGTGGCACGGTCACCTTCGGGAAAAGTAAGCCACTGCGCGAAAAGATCAGCACTGAGGAGAACCACATCGTCCTCGAGAACCTCGAACCCCGCACCATCTACTACTACAAGTTGAACGGCGGCAAGACCCACGCTTTCAACACGGCACTCAACTTCACCACCCCGAAGATCAAGCCGCTCGCAGCCAGCCAACTCCTAAGCAAGACCAAATTTCGCAAGGGTTACTGCCTGACCTTCGGCGCAGATGCTGCCCTCGCTGAGGAGATTGCCGCCAACAGCGACTTCACGGTCATCGGCATCGACACCGACCCAGCCAAGGTCGCCGCCGCGCGCCAGACGCTTTACAAGAAGAAGCTCTACGGCACCAGGATCTCGATGATGCACGTCGACTCCTACGAACAGCTGCCGTTCACCGACGGCTTCGCCAACCTCGTCATCGCCGGGAGCAGCTCTGCCGAAATCAAACGCATCACCACCCCTGGCCGTGCCACCGCCATCATCGCGGGTGAAGCATTCGACGCGCCAGAACCGACCGGCCACGGCGATTGGTCGCACCAGTATGGCGATCCCGGCAATAGCGCGAACAGCGGCGAGACACTCGCTGGCGCACGCTCCACCGCCGAGTTTAGTGTCCGTTGGTTCGGCCGACCAGGTGCTGATTTCGGGCTCGACCGCCAGTCGCGCATGCCGGCTCCACTCTCTATCGGCGGCCGACTTTTCCATCAGGGAATGGATCGGCTAGTTGCCCTCGACGCCAACAATGGCGCCGTCCTGTGGGGACTCGATATCCCCGATGTGCGCCGGCTCAACATGCCGCGCGATGCCAGCAATTGGTGCGCCGACAAAAAACACCTCTACCTCGCGGTCAAACAACGCGCCTGGGTGATCGACGCCGAAAACGGCAACACCAAAACTTCCCTAACCGTTCCCGGCGATGACCCGGATCTCGACTGGGGATACATCGCGCACGAGGGTGATCGACTATTCGGCAGCGGCGTCCGCCCCGATTCCGGATACACCAGCTTCTGGACCAGCCGTGCCTGGTTCGATGGCAAGGCCGGCTCGTTCGGCACTGGCAAAGTCTGTAGCGAATCGATCTTCGCCTACTCAATGAAGAACGCCAAGCCCGTCTGGAACTACCGCGACGGCTTGATCATCAACCCAACTATCGCCGTCAAATCTGGCCGCGTCTTCTTCATCGAGTCGCGCAACCCCGAACTGAAAAAACAAACCAACCGCCAGGTCAACAGCCCGGAACTGTGGAAAGATCAATTCCTCGTCGCCCTCGATGCGGTTAACGGCAAGAAGCTCTGGGAGCAATCGATCGATCTCGAGGACGGCACCATCAGCTACTACCTCCAAGCGACTGAAGAAACCGTGATCATTACCTCGTCGAACACGCAATTTCATTTCTACGCCTATGCCGCGGCTGATGGCAAGCTGCTATGGAACCGCAGCAATGCCTGGGCTGCGAACCACCACAGCGGGCACATCCAACACCCGGTGATCCTCGACAACACCCTCTACGTTTCCCCCAACGGCTACTCCATGACCGACGGCGAAATCGTCACCACCAAAGTCGGTGCGCGCGAGGGTTGCCACACCTACATCGGTGCCGGCGACACCCTCATCTACCGCGGGGCCGGACGCGTTGTCTCGATCTGGGATCGCCACTCTGAGACGGTCAGCAATTGGCCCCGACTCCGCCCGAGCTGCTGGCTCAGCTTCATCCCTGCCAACGGCATGCTGCTGCTCCCCGAGGGCGGCGGCGGCTGCTCCTGCGGTGGATGGATGGAGACCTCCCTCGGCTTCGCCCCTATTACCAAGAGCCAATGATCCGCCTGCTAACCATCGCCATCCTGCTCCCCCTCAGCTTCAGCGCCCTCGCTGAGGATTGGCCGACCTACGCCCACGACAACCGGCGTTCCCAAACGACCGCAGAAACCCTAACACTGCCACTAGCGCAGGCGTGGGTCTACGAATCGCCAAACCTCCCGCAGACCGCCTGGACCGGCCCGGCCAAGTGGGATGCCTATGCCGGCAACGACGGCCTGCAGTCGATGCGCAATTTCGACCCCGCCTTCTTCGTGACCGCGGTCGACGGCGAAGTGTTCTTCGGCTCATCCGCAACCGACGCAGCCCACTGCCTCGACGCCGCCACTGGTGCTGAGAAATGGGTCGCCTTCACCGACAGCGCCGTGCGCCTACCTCCGACCATCGCCACCGGCCGCGCTTACTTCGGTTCCGACGACGGCTCGGCCTACTGCGTCGACGCAGCCAGCGGAGAGATACTGTGGAAATTCAACCCGGCTCCTGATGCCAAACGCATCCCATCGAACAACAAGCTCGTCTCCCCGTGGCCGATCCGCACCGGAATCCTGGTCGAGGGGGACCACGCCTACTTCGCCGCCTCGCTCTTCCCATGGGAGAAAAGCTACCTGTGCGCGGTCGACGCCACTTCTGGGGAAAAACTATTCGTCGCCGAAGAACAGAACCTCACTCTGCAGGGCGCACTTCTAACCTCATCAGAAAAACTCTACGCACCGCAGGGGCGCGCCTCGCCGATCGTGTTCGCACGCGACAGCGGCAGCCGCATCGGCAGCGTCCCCGGCACCGGTGGCGTGTTCTGCATCCTCACCGAGGACGAACAGCTCATCGCGATGCCACAGAACCAGAAATCAGGCGACAACGTCACCAAGATCGCCGACATCCCAGGCACGGACAGCAACGCGGTGCTCTCGATCACCGGCACCGAACGGCTGATCGTCGCAGGTAAAAAAGCCTACTTCCACCAGGGCAAACAACTCGTCGCCATCGATCGGCACCGAGCAGCCGAAGCACAGACCGCCCTGTCGAGGATCCCAAGTAAAATCAAAGCGCTGAAAAAACAAAACACCCCCGAGGCGGCCGAAGAGATTGTGAGGCTACAGGCAGAAATCCCTCGGTGGAGCGAGCAGGCGAAGACCTCTGAACTCTGGAAAGAGAAACACCCAGTGCCATCATCGCTGATCGTCGCTGGCCCACACATCATCATCGGCGGGAAGGATCTCGTCACCATCATCGACGCGGCGACCGGCAGGCAGCTCTGGGCGGCCCCGGTCAAAGGTCGCGTCTACGGCCTCGTTGCCGCCAACGGGCGCCTGTTCGCCAGCACCGATCACGGCAACATTCACACCTTCGCCACCGCCCCGTGAGATCGGTCATCGCCATTACCCTCTGCCTGATCGCAGGCACCGCGATCGCCTGCAAGGTTCCCGTCTTCCGCTTCGCACTCGAGCGCTGGGAGACCGATGACTACACCCTCCTCTACCGCGATCTTACCGACGCTCCACAGCTCGGGCAACAGAACGTCGTGGCCCGACACGATCCGGATCTCCTACAAAAGTTTGCCGCGTTCTACCCGGAGGCCGTCGGAAAAGACGAACCGTTCTGGACTGGGGAAGATTCCTCTGAACTGATGGATTCCCCGCTTCGTCAGCAGCTTCTGGAAAAGATCACCACCGGCGCCTCGACTGTCTGGGTGCTAATCGAGGGTCCCGACCAGGAACAAAACGACGCAGCCCAACTCAAGCTCACCACCCTGCTCGCCGAGGCGGCGTCCACGCTCGAAATCCCAGAAGGGGTCGTGCGTCCAGAGCAGCTCGACACCGGCGAGGTCAACCTCGCAGACATCGATGTCAAAAACGTGTTGCGCTCCCCGATCCCACTCAAGATCGATTTCCAATCGCTGCGGCTGAAATTTGGCGACCAGCGCGAGGCAGCTTTCCGCCAGATGCTGATCGGCCTCAGCCCGAATCCCGCGATCAACGATAGCCAAGAGCCACTGCTAGTTCCCGTGTTTGGTCGCGGTCGCATGCTAGAAGCGCTACCGGCGTCGATGCTCAACCAACAGACTGCCACCATGGCCAGCCAGTATCTCTGCGGCGAGTGCTCCTGCGAGGTCAAAGACGAAAATCCGGGAGCAGACATCCTCCTCACCGCCAACTGGGAAGAGATCCTCGAGGACAGCTACACAATCATCGACCAGACACTGCCCCCATTGGCTGGCGCCGGGGAATTCCTCAGCGAACCACCAGCCCCAGCGCCGATGCTGAAACAGGAATCCAGCGAGCCCAGCAACCTGCCGCGTAACCTATTTATCTTGGGGGTCTGCGCCGCGCTGTTCCTGTCGATCGCCTCAACCAGAATCCTGCGCCCGAAAGCATGATTGGAGCCAACGGACTAACACTGCGCGAAATATCGCACCGCCGCGGCAACTTCCTCCTCGGGGCGGTCGCTGTCGCGCTCGCGATCACCACCTTCGCCGCCACCATCATCAAACTCCGCCAGCACGACGCCGAGACCGCCGCACTCGCCAAGCAGATGGACGAGAAGACAGCGGCCAACATGACCGAGCTGGAGGATGAGATCCGCAAATCGATGAAGGGGCTGGGGTTCAACATCTTCATCTTCCCCGAAGGTCAAAACCTCGGCGAGGTCTACTCCGAGGGTTACGCCTCGAAGACGATGCCCGAGGAATACGTCGAGAGATTGGCCGCAGCCGAGGTCGTCAAAGTCAACCACCTGCTGCCCAGCCTGACCCAGAAAATCACTTGGCCAGAACAAGGGCGCACCATCCTCCTCATCGGCACCCGCGGCGAAGTTCCGATCGGCGAACGCAAGCTGAAGAAGCCACTCATCGATCCCGTCGAAACTGGCAAGGCCGTCGTCGGCTACGAACTCCACCTGAGTCTCCAGCTTGAGGTCGGCGATGAGTTCACCCTGATGGGAAAGAAGTTCACCATCGATCGCATCCACGGCCAGCGCGGCAGCGCCGACGACATCACCATCTGGCTCAACCTGGCCGAAGCCCAAGCACTGTTGGGAAAACCGGGCAAGATCAACGCCATCCTCGCCCTCGAGTGCAATTGCGCGTCGATCGAACGGCTCGCCGAGGTGCGCGCCGAAATTGAAAACATCCTGCCGGACACGGTCGTCATCGAGAAAGAATCCACCGCCCTCGCCCGCGCCGAGGCCCGCAACACCGCCAAGCGCACCGCCGACCAGGCGCGTGATCAGCTGCGCAAGAACCGCGCCGCCAGCAAAGCCGCCACCGAATCCCTCGCAGCATTGCTCGTGCCTCTCATCGCCCTGACCAGCGCCGCGGCGATCGTGTTGCTCACCCTCGTCAACGTGCGCCAGCGCCGCACCGAGATCGGCACCCTGCGGGCGATCGGCATCCCGTCCTCCACCATCCTCGCCACCTTCGTCCTGCGCGCCACCTTCATCGGGATCCTCGGCGCCGCCCTAGGCATCCTCGCAACCATCCTCATCGCGCGGCCAGCGAACCTGATCACCGGCGCTGAGTGGTCGATGATCGCCGTCGGAGCCATCCTCTTCAGTTGTGGCGCCGCCTGGCTGCCATCGCTCGCCGCCTCCCAGCACGACCCGGCCACCCTCCTCCGCCATGACTGACGCCACACCGATCCTCAGCATCGTAGCCGCGTCGAAGAGTTACGGTCAAGTCGACGCGCTCAGCGAGGCGACCCTCACCGCCCACGCGGGCGATATCATCGCGCTCCACGGCCCGAGCGGAAGCGGCAAGTCAACCTTGCTCCAGATCGCCGGCGCCCTATTGAAACCCGATGCTGGCACCATTCGGATCAACGCCGAGGAACCCTACAAGCTCAGCGCGAACCGCCGCAGCCAATTCCGCCTCGAGAACCTCGGCTTCGTCTTCCAGGACAGCAACCTCCTCCCCTACCTAACATTAACTGAAAACGTTCTCGCCCCGACCCTGTCTGGAACGCGGATCGCCCCCGGGCGCGCAGATGAACTACTCGACCACTTCGGACTAGCCCACCGCCGCGACCACCGCCCGTCGGAACTCTCCGCGGGCGAGCGCCAGCGGGTCGCCCTCGCCCGCGCGCTGCTCCTCCAGCCAAAATTCCTCCTGGCAGATGAACCGACCGGCAATCTCGACCCGGAAAACACACAAACCGTGCTCGGCTACCTAGAAGAATACGCAAAATCCGGCAACGCCGTCCTAATCGCAACCCACGAAAAAGAAGCAATCGCCCTCTCCAACAAACCCATCAGAATCGCCGACGGCAAAATCGATGCCTAAGAAAATCTGCGAAATCTGCGGTTAAAAAATTCGCCCCCCCCCAAGCCACAATGCCAATCCAACTCAACTACCGCGGCCAGCTCGCCCTAGCAGCCAGCAGCCCCAGCGAAGAGATTGACCCACCCGCCGGAGCAACCATCGCCGACCTCATCAAACAAGCAGCCACCCGCCACGGTGCCGATTTCGCCAAACTCATACTCGCAGCCGACGGAACCTTCCGCAGCACCCTCCTAGTCGCCCTCGACGGCGAGCAAATTCAAAACCCCGCCGAGACCCAACTACCAGAAACCGCCAAGGAACTCACCCTTCTCCCACCGATCGCCGGCGGCTAACTCCATGCCTAATCCACTCAACGATGAAGATCGCCAGACCTACGCCTGGCAACTCGACATCCCAGATTTCGGCGAGGCAGCCCAGCAAAAACTCAAAAACACCACCGCCCTCATCAGCCGAGTCGGAGGACTAGGCGGCCCACTCGCTCTCCAACTAGCCGCAGCCGGCGTCGGAAAACTCATCCTCGCCCACGGCGGCGACCTCCGCTCCGACGACCTCAACCGCCAGGTGCTCATGTCGCGCGAACACATCGGCAAGCCACGCGCCGCCTGTGCCGCCGAGACCCTCAGCCGGTTCAAGCCGGAGATCGAGGTTGAAGCCATCCCCTCCAACATCACCGAGGACAACGCGGCTGAGCTCGTCGCCCGCGCCGACATCGTGTTCGACTGCGCCCCCCTCTTCCAAGAACGCTTCCTGATGAACGAGCAGTGCGTCGCCCAGAATAAACCACTCATCGACAGCGCCATGTTCAACTTCGACGGTCAAGTCATCACCATCGTCCCAGGCCAGACCCCCTGCCTAGCCTGCCTCTACCCCGAGATCCCCGAACACTGGAAACGCCGCTTCCCCGTGCTCGGAGCCGTGTCCGCCCTAATCGCCAACATCGCCGCCCTCGAGGGGATCAAACTCATCACCGCAATCGCTCCGGCGGCCCTCGGAGAAATGATCCTCGTCGACGCCCGCTCGATGGGCCTAGAAAAGATCAGCATCAAGCGCCGGCCAGATTGCGCGGTCTGCGGTTCATAGAATCCAAGCAACATGAGGCGTCTCGCCTCGAAAACTGGCATCGGCCCGAAACGCCCCTTACGCCTTGTTGCTTCCGCAGAAAATCGCTTGAGACGCTGTTTTGGAAAGCCTCTCCTAACGACTTGTAATACGCTGGATAAAGCAAAATGATGATGAGGCACGATTTCCCGAGGTGGTTGCTCCGAAGCTACGAGCTAGAGGATCGATTCCCAGACGGCACCATCGAATGCGTCAGTTCTGTAGACTGATTGAAAACCGACTGCCCAAAATTTAGATCCAGTAAGTCTTCGGTAATCGTGACTTACAAGGATCTCGCGCCACCAAAACCAAATGACGCCCGCCAGATCCTGACTATAGTCGGGGAGAACATGCCTTCGGCTGATAAACCATCTATCCTGCACCCCCTAGTAGGTGCCAACGTGCGCACCGCTATCAGTCACTGGCGGCACAATCGGCCCTTCCCGCTGCGCAGCCTCCACATCCGCGGCATCGCGGCGGCGCTCATCGCCCTGCGCTTCCCCAACTACCAGCTGGAACACCGGCGCTTCAAGAAACGCTTCGCCACCCACGAGCCCACCGGGGGTCCGGTCTTCCTAGTCGGGCACTGGCGCAGCGGCACCACCCACCTGCACAACCTGCTTAGCCAGGATCCGCGCTTTGGGCACCTAACTTTCATCCAGGCGGCGCTCCCATGGGATGCGATGGGCAAATTCAAGCCCGCGCGCCCGATCATGTCGGCGGTCATGCCGGAGACCCGCGGCATGGACGACGTCCGAGTCAGCATCGACACCCCACAGGAGGAAGAAATGGCGCTCGCCAACATGAACGCGCTGAGCTTCTTCAACAGCTTCTACTTCCCCAAAAAGCTAATCGAGCACTACCGGCAGGGCGTACTGCTCGAAGGGATTTCAGCAAAAGAGTTAGACGATTTCACCGCCACCTACCGCTATTTGGTAAAGAAATTCAGCTACGCCAACGATGGCAAGCTCCTCCTCTTAAAAAACCCCGCGAACACCGCCCGACTCCACTTCCTAAAAACCACCTTCCCCAACGCAAAATTCGTCCACATCGTCCGCAATCCCTTCGAGGTCTACGCGTCGATGCAGAAACTCTGGAAACGGCTGTTCTCCGCCTTCTCACTGCAAGATTACGCCGGAATCGATACCCACCCACACACCCTAGAAATTTACGAATCCCTCACCAAACGATTCCTCCGCGAGCAGCCGCATCTCCCTCCAGAAGACTTCATCGAAATCCGCTTCGAGGATCTCGAGAAGAACCCGACCGGTGAACTTGAACGCGTCTACGACCAGTTCCAACTCCCACAGAAAGCATCTGCCCTCGAAAATATTCAGTCTTACGCAGATTCGCTCAGCGATTTCCGCCGCAGCAAGTACAAGCTCCCGCAGTCAACCATTGATGAAATCCGCACCCGCTGGGGCTTCGCACTCGATCGCTGGGATTACCAACTCCCCGAATCCATCACCCCGACCGAAGGCTAAAAAACGCCTTGTATTCCCCCCCCAACACCCAGAATGTCTCCTCCGTTCGCGTCCCTGCTAATAATATAGGAGAGCGCATTCTAAAACCCACTACTAAGAACACACCATGAAACGCAGCCAACTCTCCGCAGCCATCGCACTCTCTGCGACTCTCGCTTCTCCCGTCTTCGCGCAAGACGAGGCAAAACCCGAGCCCGCCGCCACCAAGGAAAAACCAAAGATTGAGGCCCCAGCCGATGTGCCAGCAGCAATCGAGGAAAAGCCTAAGACAGACGCACCAGCAGCGCCCGCAAAGGCCGCCGAGCCAAAGGCGCTCGTCACCGTCGATGGTGTCGCCATCACCGACGCTGACGTCGAGCAACGCTTCCGCGCGATGTATGGCGAACGTCTCGCCCAGATGCCCCCAGAACAGGGCGCGATGATGCGTGAACACGCCATGCCGTCCATCAAGGAGGAACTCATCGCCAAGACCCTCCTGCTCGGTGCCGCCGCCAAAGAGGGAGTCGCCGTCGATGAGACGAAGCACAAAGAAATGCTCAAGGAGGTGCTCGACTCGATCCCTGAAGGCACCACCACTGCCGAGTTCTACGGAAGGCTCGGGATGGATGAGGCGAGCTTCAAGGAGGCCATCGGCGAAGAGGTACGCATCAATTCGCTCATCGACAAAAAGACCGCCGCCGTCAAGGACGCTACCGATGAGGAGACGAAGAAGTTCTACGACGACAATGCGCAGCAGTTCGTCACCGACAGCTCCGTCAGCGCCAGCCATATCCTGATCAAGACCGAAGGCATCACCGACGAAGCCGAGAAAGCCAATAAGAAGGCCGAACTCGAAGCGATCCGGAAGCAAATCATCGAAAAGAAAGGTGAGAACTTCGCAGAACTTGCCAAAGAGCACTCCGCCTGCCCAAGCGCTGGTAAAGGTGGTGACCTCGGCACCTTCGGCCCAGGCCAGATGGTCCCAGAGTTCGACAAAGCAGCCTTCTCACAGAATATTGGCGACGTCGGTCCGATCGTGGAGACGAACTTCGGCTACCACATCATCAAGGTCACCGCCAAAGATGAAGGTGGAAAGACCGCTTACGACGAGATCAAAGATCGCATCGCCGACCACCTCAAGGGAGAGAAGCAGAACGCCATCGTTCGCGACATGATAACGAAGCTCCGTGAGGAAGCGAAGATCGAGGATCTTACCAAGCCAGCAATTTCAGAAGATCCGGCGGCCGCCGCTCCAGCTCCAGCAAAAGAGAGCTAAAAGTCCTCGCTAAGAAAAATCGACTCAGAGCCTCGCCCGCTAAAAACGGGCGAGGCTTTTTTGTGCCGAAATCCAGTCCCCTCTAGACCTAGCTTGCCCGAATGTTACTACATTAAGCGCTGGCACGACGGGGGCGTGGGCATCCTGCCCATTGGCGTTAACCTAAACCATGCTTCCGTACAGAGTGATGATCACGCCGGCGGACTTCAGGCGATTTTCTGCGTCGGCTGGTATGCAACATGACTGCGCCCGGCTAGATGCGGGCGGGAGACCCACGCTCCCGTTTCTTAAACCTCCCGACACCGTGACATGAATCTCCGAACTCGTCATCTCCACACGACGAACACACAGGCAGCCGAACACAGGCGAGCTAGGAAATGGTAGCACGCGTTCGAAAACCACGAGTTCGGATACTCGCGCTACAGGCTGCTCCCTACTCCACCACCATCACGCCCCTCATCAACACCCAGTGACCCGGAAACGTACACACATATGGATACTCCCCCGGCACCGTTGGCGCAACGAACCTCAGAGTCTCGACACTGTTCGGCGCTAGCAGCTTCGTGTGATGCAGGATGCTCTTGTCCTCCGGGATGAAGTGCTTCTTGATCCCCTCTGGCGACTTCGCCATCTCGTTACCAGCCATCCCGACTCTCTCCACCGACGCCCCCTTTTTCAGGATCACTAGATTGTGCTGGGTCGCATCCGGGTTCTTGAAGACCAACTTCACCGGTTTGCCTGCCTTCACTTTGAACTTCTCTTTGGTGAACAGCAAGCGCTCGGACACACAGCCCAACTCGACCGACTGCAACCCCTTCTGTGAATCGAAATTCGCTTCGACCGCACTGTGCGTTTTCGGCTTCATTTTAGCGCCCGTTGCCAACCTGGCAATCGCGGCGCTGACACGCTTCTCGTTCTGCGTCCCCTTCCAATGGCGGGCGAGTTTCTCCGATGCAAGCGCCGTATTGAGCGCGTATGAGAGATGCGTGCCAGCCGGCTCGTCCATGATCGGTAGGACGCAGTCCAGCGCCTGTTTCGTCCCGATATAACTCGCTGCAATCACTGCCTCGCGGCGCACGTGCTGGGATGAGTTCGCCACCCCATCAGAAAGCATCAGGACAATTCCATCATCTGGGATTTCCCCATACCAGAACCTCAATGCCCCGTAAGCCGAGGCTGCTACGAGGTGATCTTTCGAGCGAATCAACTCGTCCAACAATTTGACGTCCGGCCTGTCCAAGCTCTGCAGCATCCAAAGCACTTCCAGCTTCGTCAGATCGCTCGTCTTTTTGTCTGCAGCGAGCGCCCCGAGCAAGGGCAACACATCGCCTTCGTCTCGTGTCCGCAATTCACGCTTAGCCCAGTAGCGATAGCGGTAGTGCGGCGACTTCAAAAGCGTCACCAGCTCCTCTGCTGATGCGCCATGGACCTGCGGCGCATCCACCAACTTCGCACCCTTCGGCACGATGCGCCAAATCCTGCCCGCCTTGCGATCGCGGCGAGGATCACGCAAGGAATATTGCGCATGCCCCTTCACCGGGTTGTACCAGTCACAGACGTAGGCCGCCCCACGTGGTCCAAATCGTAGATCGACGGGGATGAACGATAGGTTTGTCGAGAAAATCACATCGCTGACATATTGCTCCTCAAAGCAATCCTCCTTCTCGACCCAGCGGTGGAATTCAATGCGGTTGGTCGGCTTGTAGCGAGCCTTTAAATATCCACCCTGCATCTCCTCCGGCCAGAAGTCGAAATCGACAAAGTCCTGGCCACACACGCCAGAGTATGCCTGCATGCCTCGCGCGCTCGGATGCTGACCCGGATACTCGCGATTGGTCGCGTGGAAGGTCGAGGCGAACACCGGGTGCGATGCGACGTGGTTGCCCCACGGATCGAAGGTCACACCCCACGGATTGGTGTTGGGATACCCGCCGAACGCGGTCAGCTTGCGCGTGCTGGGGTGGTAGAGGAACCACGATGAGTTTTTCGCGCGCACCGGACCGTAGGCGGTCTCGACCTGGCTGTTGTGAAAGATCGCCTCGCGGAACATCAGATCACCACCCGGCGTCCAAACGAAATCATGCAGCGCATGGTGCGAATCCTCACAACCGAAACCGGTGAAAATGATCTCGCGATGATCAGCGACGCCGTCACCATCCGTGTCGGCGATGTAGCTCAGGTGCGGTTCCTCTGACACGTAGACACCGCCCTTGCCATCGAGCACAAACGACAGCGGGATGTGCAAATCGTCAGCGAAGGTCTTGCACGTGTCCGCCTTGCCGTCCTGGTCGGTGTCCTCGAGAATGACGATCTTGTCGACCGGTTTCTGACCCGGGTAGACGTGCGGGTAGGTGGTCGAACACGACACCCACAGGCGACCGCGCGCGTCCCAGCGCATCTGGATCGGACAGGCCAGCTCTGGGAAATCTTCCTCGGATGCAAAACAGTTCACCTCGAATCGAGGATCGATGTTGAAAGCTTTGAGTTCATCAGCAGGCGACAGCCACTCGTTTGCGCCACGCGCCATGACGACCCCGTCCAACTCGGGAACGTTCGAGTCGTCGACCTTGCCCGGCTTGCCTGCTGCGGCCGCATGGATCGCCTCGTCGCGATTCCCGACCATGATGTCGAAATTTCGCATCGCCGGGAGGAAATCGAGGTAGCCGTAACTCTTGTTGCGCCCGCCGGTGTAATAAAAAGTGTTAAGCGGGCGATAGCGGTAGAAGAATTGGGTCGCCTTCCCGACGACGCGCTCGCGCACGGCCTCGTCTACCTCCGGCGCACCGGAGCCGAACAGTTCTTTGAACGCGGCAGTAGCAAAGTAGGCATGACCAAGCTGATTGAGCGAGTGCCCGTCGCCGGTATTCTGCGGGCCCGGGCGATCGAACTCGATAACTGTCGGCGTGAACACATCGACGAACGCTGCCGAGGAATCCTCCGTCACGTCCCGCATCATCTCCGTGTATGCTTTCAAAGCGCCATTGTTGCGCTCGGCCGCAGCGACTTCATTGACGTCTTCGCTGGCGGTTGGGGATAGCATTACCAGCTTCGCAGCGGTCACCCCATTGTATGCCTGAGACGTCACGTGCTTGAGGAACTTATCGAGCCGCTGCTCGAACCCTGGCAACCCTGCTTCGCCAGCAAACGACTCGTTGGCACCAAACGCCGCGATGATGATGTCCGCCTTAAAGTAATGCAGGTGCTGATCGAGATCCCCGAAGTTGTCGGGCCGCGGCTGCAGGTCGATCTCATCCGCCGGCCACGAGAGATTGCGCACCGTGATCTTGCGATCAGGGAAACGCTGGTGGATCAGCGTTTCGAAGTGCCCGAAACGGCGCTCATTGTCTAGTAGGAGATTGCCGATGAAGGCAACGCGGCTCCCCTCTGGGATGTCGAGAGGCAGCCTGGTCTCGACGGGTTCCGCCGGCTTCGGACGCGGCGAGCCCTTACGGTTGATGTAGTACTTTGCTAGCTCCGGATCTCTCGGCGGAGCAGGCGCCTTTACCTGCTTGAGCTTGGCTTTTTTTTTTCGGTCTTTGCTTTCGGCTGCTTCTTCTTTGCGCCGCCCGGTTGGTTCTCGGCGGCGTCGGGCATGATCGGCGACTCGTAGCTGGCCAGATCGCTAGGCTTGACGTTACGAACGCAGCCACCGCCGCTGAAGGTATTCGGTTTGTAAGGACCGACGAAATCGATCTTCAGGTCGGCAGCGATTTTCTCCTCCATCCCGATCGACCACAGGACGCCGTTGATGAGCATGCGTCGGTAGTCGGCGTCGAGGATGTCCTCGGAGGCACCCTGGGTGGAATGGAAAACACGCGCCGGCTTGCCGTCTTTAGATTTGTAATGCCGCGTCCAAGTTGAAGCGACCGGTGGTTTCTTCTCGTCAGGTTTCGCGTCTTTCTCCATCGAGACGAGCGGCTGTGAATTAGTGAGCACGGTGAAGTCGTCTGCGGGGATCCCATTGTAGCCACCCGCATGGGTGAATGCGCCATCTTTCACACCACGCAGAATCGCGTGACTCTTCTGCTCGGGAAGGATCTGGATCCGCGTGCCCTGCTGATGGTTTCTTCCGTAGTGGCCGACCCAGGTGTTGCCGAGAATCTGCTCGCCGAATCCATTTTTAAATTCGTCGCCGGGATAGCGGAAGTCGTATTTGTAGTAGGTCGACCCCTTGGGGATCTTGAATGCGTGTGACGACGTGCGCAGGCCAACGACTGGCCCACCGCGATCGAGATAGGAGACGAGGTGCTTCATCTGATCGTCTGGCAGGTTGAGGAAGCGGGTGAAAATAACAAGCCCATCGGCTTCCGCGAGCACCTCCATGCCAGGCACGTTGGAAGCGCCAGCGGTGATGTGACCATCGGCATCCAGACCGAACAGCACTGTCGTCTTGAAACCATGGTGTTTGGCGAGGATCCGCGCCAGCGCAGGGCAAGTCTCTTCCGAGCGGTATTCGTGGTCGCTAGCGATGAAGACTAGGTGCTTTCCTTTGCCGATACCAGCCTCGCCTTCGTAGACGAGCGGATTGGCCTGCGAGGCGGCGAGAGGTGCGAGAAGACACAGCGCAGCAGTGACGAGTGCTTGGATATTGTAACGGATCATTGCGGGTAATGATGCCGTTGGTCGACGGGCGGGTCAACTGTAGACCGGAACTCCAGAGGCTGTCAGGAAACTCAGCTGGAGCATCAAACCGTCGTCGATTTCGCCAGAAATTGGCCGCAAGTCTCAAAACCATCGCGACGCCCAAAAACGCTCGCCCAAACTCCGACGAGTTCAGCTACCTTGATCTTCGTATTCCCCGACGGACTCTCCAGCTCCGACCTACAGCCAAAAATTCGCCTACGCCGGATTCATCTCTTTCATCAGCGCATCGACCGCCTCGTCCATGGCCTCGCCGCGGACGTTTTTGTAGCGGATCACGCCCTTGGCATCGATCACGTAAATAGTCGGCCAGCCGCTGACCGCCCACTGGGTCGCGATCGGTCCGCCGGTGCTACCACCGTCCCAGAACGATGGCCAGGAGATGTTGTTCTCCTTGATCGCCTTTTTGTAGCGATCAGCCTTGTCACTGTTGACTCCGAGGATCGTGAAGGGCTTGTCTTTCATCCGCGCAACGAGCGACCGCTCGTGGGGATACATGGCACGGCAGGGGCCTCACCAATCACCCCAGAAATCGATCACCACCACCTTGCCGCGGTAGTCGGAGAGTTTCATCTCCTTGCCGTCGACGTCCTTGCCGACGATCTCGGGAGCTTCCTTGCCGATCGCGAGATTTTTCGCAGCGAACAGTTTGCCCTTGGCGCGGGCGGCGACATTGCGTCCGCGCACCTCCAAGTCTGGATGCTCAGCGACGAGCTTTTCGATCAGCGCAGTGTATTCATCCACCTTGCTGGCGTCGCGCTCGATGCCGATTGCCATCGCATAGATCGCCAAGCCGCGCACATCTTTGACCTCGCTCTTCTCACTGGCGGTTTTCAGAAACGCCTTCGCCTCGGGAGATGACTGACGCATCATCGAGCCCATTACGTCGGTCATCTTTTCACTATCAAGATAATGCTTCTCCAAGATCGTATAGATTTCTTTGTCGACCTTCCCGCGCGAGTTGCGCAGCACCCAGTTAATACCGGAGAGGCTCGCCTCGGCCTCGGGGTTCGCCTTGACGATCCCGGTGATTGCCGCGGCAGCGCCAGAGGAATCCGGATACTCGCTCTGATAGAGCGCGCGCTGCTCCTCGCGTGACGCCCCCTGCATCTTTTCGGAGAAAGCATTCATCTTCTCCTTATGGGCGGCAGTCAACTTCTTGATCCGGGAAGCAGTATCTGCGGCTTCGGCAGCGGCCTCCTGCGCGAAACTGCTGGCAGGCAGCAGGAACATCGCCACACAAAAGGCGAGGATTGGTAAGGTCTTCATAACCGGAAACTAGAAGGCGTCGGAGACAATGTCGAGCACTCGATGGCTCATTCAACCTCGGCCAGCAGCTTCTCGATGGCGGCATCGAGCTTGTCGCCGTGGACGTTCTTATAGCGGATGACGCCCTTGTGATCTAAAACAAAAACGGTCGGCCAGGCGGTGATCGCCCAACGGGTAGAAATCGGTCCGCGGGTGTTGCCGCCGTCCCAGAAACTCTGCCAGCTCATCAGCTCACGCTTGGTAGCGTTTTTGAAGCGCGGTTTTGGATCGCTGTTCACGCCGACGATGGCGAAGGGTTTGTCTTGGTGCCTCGCCGCGAGCGACCGCTCGTGGGGCAACATGCGCCGGCAGGGGCCTCACCAGTCGCCCCAGAAATTAAAGAACACCACCTTGCCACGGTAGTCGCTCAGTTTGAACTGTTTCCCCGCAGCGTCCTCGCCCTCGATTTCTGGCGCGATTTTTCCGATGCGGAGATGTTTCGAAGCGAACAATTTCTGCTTCGCGTAGCCCGCCAAATCGCGGCCACCGATTCTTAGGTCAGGGTGCTTGTCGATCTGCTTCTGTAGAATTTCGTCATAGCGACCGATCGCCTGCGAATCGTGTTCGAAACTACTCGCAAGCGCGTGCAGCGCAGCAGCGCTGACGACGTCGCTCTTACTGGCGTCGCCGAGCCGCGCGAAGAAGGCAATGACCTCATCCTCGCGGAAGCCAATCATCGGCAGCAGCCCATCGGCCAATGCATCGTTGTCACCGTGGTGCTTCTCCAACCGGGCGAGAAACGCTTCAGTCAACTCGTAGTCACTCCCTTCCGAAACTCCGCCGTGATTGATGATGAAAGCGAAAGCCTTCGGGATACCAGCATCTTCTGGCGATTCCTCCATGATCTTGAGCAGCGCCTGCACTGTCGCGTCTGGCGCCGGGCGCTCGGCGTAGTAGGCTTTGACTAGGCGGTCGATCTCATCGCCCGGTTTCGCAGTGGCGATGAGCGGCGAGAGAATCGCGAGGCAGGATAGGAAGGCGATGAAGGTGCGCATGTTAAAAGCATGCTCGGGGAGCTGGTGATTGTAAATGCTGAATGAGCCTCCGCGCGGCCTCCCAACCCTGGCCTGCCATCACAGCCGGTAGTTCCATGGCGAGAGGGTGAGCAGAACGGGGAATCCACGTGACATGGCTACCCCCTACTCCTTCCCATCGTAATTCAAGTACCTGTCACTTTTTTATCCCGTTTTTCGGTCACTTTCTTATCCCGACACCGTTGTATCCCGATGTGCCGTCTGGCGAATTCCTGGCGACACCTAAAGAGAACACCCAAGCGTGAAGTTCTCGTTTCAATCAGGGCGGAGAATTGTTAAGCGATTGTAAAACTTTGCCCTCCTAGCGGTTTGCGGCCTATTCTGCGACAGTGGAAGATCAAAATCACCAGGGTGGCATGCACCTGCTCGTCGTCGATGACGACCGCAAGCTATGCCTGCTCATCAAAGAATACCTCGAACCACTCGGTTATCGGGTCGAGCTCGTGCATAACGGGCTCGATGGCGTCGAGCGCGCTACTAGCGGCGAATTTGGCGCCGTGATCCTCGACGTGATGATGCCGGGGCTCGACGGCTTCGAAGCACTCAAGGAGATCCGCAAGAAGAGCGAGGTGCCAGTGTTGATGTTGACGTCGCGCGGCGATGAGGCAGATCGCATCGTCGGTCTGGAGATCGGTGCCGATGACTACCTGCCAAAAACGTTTTCGACGCGCGAGCTACTCGCGCGGCTGAGGGCAGTGACACGACGCACCCGCCGCGCGCCCGACGAGGGGGATGCCGATGAGGAAATCAACATCCGCGAACTACAGATCCGCCCGCCGTCGCGCACGGCGAGCCTCGGAGACACGCCGCTAGAACTGACACCGGTCGAATACGAATTACTCGAGAGCCTCGCCCGTGCCAAAGGCCGGGTAAAATCGCGCGAGCACCTCGTCGACGAGATCGCGCACCGCGACTTCGATGTGTTCGATCGCTCAGTCGATGTGCATGTTTCCGCCCTGCGCAAGAAACTCGGAGACGACCCGAAATCGCCGCGCTTCATCCGCACCGTGCGCGCCGTTGGCTACCTCATGATCGACCCGGCTCGCGAACCCTAGTAAGTCAAATGCAGCGCGCCCGATTTCCACTCTCCTTTAAGATCCTAACGTTGTTCTTCGTGAACATCGCCTTGCTCGCGACGGCCTTGTTGTTTGTCCTGCGCTCACAGTTCGGCCTAGGTTTGGACACCGTGATGGGCGGCGACTCGGGGGAGAGGATCAAGCGCTCGTTGCTCCTGATCAGCGATGAGCTGAAGGAGACCGAGCCCGAGAAGTGGACGTCCCAGCTGGAGGACTTCTCCGAGGCCTACGGTCTCACCTTTTTGCTCTACCACTCGAGCGGCGTGCTCGTCGCTGGACCAGAACACGACATTCCCATTTCCGTGCTCGCCAGGTTCTCAAATTTCGCACCGAAGCTCGATGGCGGCAGGCGCCCAGGCAGGCAGCCACCGATGGACCGGCCGCGACCTCTGTTCTTCGCGAAAGACGACGGTTATTGGCTCGCTTCCCGCGTCAACCTCGACCAGCGCCAGCGCCAGAAACGCGAACCCCCGCGTTTCGAGGACCGCCCACCACCCGGCGGCGGACAGGATCCGACACCTGACATCCTGCTCATATACTCGCCGCGGCTTGGCGGCAACGACCTCCTACCGGATCCCCTACCGATCATCCTCGCCTGCATCGGCGTCGTTCTGTTGTGCGGGCTTTTCTGGATACCATTCGTGCGCGGCGCGACCCGATCGCTCGCCCAGATCCGCGACGCGACACGCGATGTCGCCGCCGGCCAATTCGACACGATCGTCTCCGAAGAACGCAGTGATGAGATCGGGCAATTGGGAGCCTCGATCAACGTCATGTCGCAGCGGTTGCAGGGGTTCGTCGATGGCCAACAGCGCTTTCTCGGCGATATCGCGCACGAGCTATGCTCACCGATCGCGCGCATGCAGATGGCGATCGGCGTCCTCGAGCAGCGCGCGACCCCGGAGCAGAAACCGCGCGTCGAAGACGTGCGCGAAGAACTGCAGCACATGGCCGACATGGTCAACGAACTGCTATCGTTCTCGAAGGCGTCGCTCAGCCCGGAGAGCGCCGACATGAAGATCATCGTGCTCGCCCCATTTCTCCACGAGATCGCCGAACGCGAGATCGGCACCCGCGACGCCGAGATCGGCCTCGAGCACTCCGACGGGCTAGCGGTCGTCGCAGACCGGCAACTGCTCGGTCGCGCCATCGGCAACCTGATCCGCAACGCGATGCGATACGCCGGCGAGTATCAGGCGATCGCGCTCGACGCCGCTCAGGACGGCAATGGCAGCATCAACATCACCGTCCGAGATTTTGGCCCAGGTGTCCCCGAAGAAGATCTCCCCTACCTGCTCGACCCATTCTACCGCCCCGACAAAGCGAGGACTCGTGAGCGTGGCGGAACCGGTTTGGGCTTAGCGATCGTCAAGGCCTGCATCGAGGCCTGCGGCGGCACCGTCGCCTACCGCAACGTCGATCCGGGATTTGAGGTCACGCTGAGCCTCGCTTCGCCTAGGTTCGGTTAGCCAGTGGGTTGAGGCGACCCCTCCATTAAATAAGGGTCTTCGGGCAACTCGATCTCTCCGCAAACGGGCAGGTTTCGCGTGTTCGAAAAGGATCGATGGAGATATATTTAGGGAGCGCAAAGAATTGACAATAAACAAATTAGAAATAATAGACCAACTTCTTACCGAGGCCTTCCCCCACTCACTTTTTCAACATCCTGCTAGACACTCGGCGAAGATCGTTTAGGCATCTCAATGACAGATTCCCCTGAGCCAGCGCCAGAGCCTCAACCACAGGCCGACGCAGAAAAGAAGCCTCGCTCCGCGCGAAGCCCGCGCACCAGGCAGTCGCGCACCCGCACGGAAAAGCCAGATCCGGACAAAAGCTCCGCCTCTGCCGATGCAGCCCCCGCCGCCGCCGAGAGCCAATCATCCGATTCCGAGGCCGAGCCGAAGAAAAAATCCGCCAACCGCCGCCCGCGCGAACAACGCGAACAGCGCCAGCCGCGCAATTCTAATTCGTCCCGTGGAGAGGGCAAATCTCGCTCGTCGAGAGGTCGCGGTGGCCGTAGCCGCAATTCCAGTGCCGCCCCACCACCGTCACAGGTCAAAATCGACCGCAAGGAGTGGAGCAAGATGGCATGGAAGATCTACCTCGCTGAAATCGCCGAAGAGGGCATCGACCTAGTCGAGCCAAACAAGGCTCACGAACTCGTCGAGCGCTGCTTCGATCTAGCGAAAAATTTCCTCATCGTACGTGCCCGCCTGACGGCCAAACCGCCAAAGGAAGACAAATCGAGGAACGAAGAAGAGAGCAAGAGTCCGCAAGCTTCAGACCAGTCCGAAGCCGAAGGT
>JBLHKE010000016.1:0-26335 GCA_047619485.1 Verrucomicrobiales bacterium
TGGGTGAGTTTTCCGATCGAGGCCGTGTGCCAGTCATTGCGACGTAGCAAGTCGACCCAACTCTCTGCTACCGATGGCAGGCTGGTCGGCATCTGATTGAATGCGTTATTATCGTCGGTCGACGAGGTCGGGCGCAGTCCGGTCATGAGTGCGTAGCGGGAGGCTCCACAGGTGGGCACGGCGACGTAGTGGTTGCGAAACAAGCGCCCGCCCGCGGCGAGAGCATCGATGTTTGGCGTCACCATGTGGGTAGCGCCGTAGCAGTAGAGTTCCGGTCTTAGGTCATCGACCGCAATGAACAGCACGTTGGGTTGTTGTGCCCGAGCGCCCGTGAGCAAGCCCACTAGCAGAAAGATCAATGTGGAGGTTCTCATGGGTTTGGCTGGAAGATTTCGAATCCGTTCATGAGCAGGTGATTGTCGGAGCCATTGGCATCGGTGGAGGTGAGATCGATGGTGACGGGGTTGCCGCCATCGTGGCTGAAACCGAAAACCAGGGTTGGCACCTGGGCGTCGTCGATGAAAGTGGTGTCCAGGCCGGTGCTCCCGAGGGCGGTTGGTTGGACTGACCCGAGTAGGGATGCGCCAATCCGCGCCTCGATCGTATTCTGGGTGCTTGGTGTGGTGCCTTGCGCGAAGCCAAAGGCGCTCCCAGTGAAGGTATCGAGGTGGTAGGATTTCCACAGGTAGTTGCCTGCGGGGAGATTCGCCAAACTGATCGAGATGGCGCCCTCGCGGGTTGCGATGAAGTCGGCGACGAGGAAGGAGATGGAGATATCGCCGCCGGGGATCGTCCGGTTGCTGTCGCCGTTGCCTCCTCGGAATTCAAAAATGACGCCGGCCGGTTGGGCGATGGTGATCTGCGTGCTACCGATGTTTTTGGTGTAGTTGTTCGTGTTCTCTGCTTGCACGATAGAACCGGGGATGATGCGGAAAAGTGATTGGCTTGGAGAGCTCAGCGAATCGCTGCGGTTGAAATCGATGCCGAGCAGGCGCGAACCGAAATTGCTGTCGGGGTCATTTGGGTCGGTGGTTGCGGCAACCTCCACACCGTCTGAGACCTCGTCGCCATCGCTATCCGGATCCAGTGGGTCAGTGCCAGTGTGTTCCGCATCGACAAATTCACCGGTGTTGGTCTCGACGCCGTCGAGCAGCCCGTCGTTGTCGGAGTCTGGATCGAGCGGGTCGGTGCCGGCGCTGATCTCTGCGCCATCGAGGGCGCCGTCGTCGTCCGAGTCAGAATCGTTCGGTGCCGTCTCGTCGCCAGTCCCGGGGATGCCGTCTGCACCGCGGTATTCTTGGATGTTGGTGAGTCCGTCGTCGTCGAGGTTTGCGTCGGCGTCGTCAGCGTTTGGATCGAGGTCGTTGGCGGTCTCGTAGTCGTCGGGCATGCCATCGCCATCAGTGTCGGCCGGTGGTGAACCCCCGTTGACCGTGACGCTCGTGAAGGTCGCGGTCGTGGCGTTGATGCTGCCGCCGAGTAGGAAGCCGGCGGCGTCATAGGTAAACGATGCCGGGGAGGCGGCGGCAGTAGTCGCTGGCCACTCAATGAGGAGATCACCGCCGTCGGTGAGGGAGGCTGCGACCGAGATCTGTATCGCATCGATGCGTGTGACCGAGATCGAGAAATCGATATCGGTGCCGAACTGTGGGATGTCGCCGCCGCTGTCGCTCGCGGTGACGATGTTGCTGGTCGCGCTTCCAGAAAATGGATTGCCGGTGCTGCCGTTGGCGGTCACCAGGTTGGCGGATCCACCAGCGGGTGCGGTTGTCCATACTCCGATGTAGTTCGAGCCGTTGCCGGTTGCAGGGATGCTGGGGGCGTCGAACAGCCCCCAACGAAACTGGTTTCCGGGGATATTCCCATTCCTGCCTGTGATATTGACGGTGCCTGACATCACGAGGGATTCGCCAACGGCGAGGGTGACTGCTGGAAAACTGCCGATGATCGTCTCGGCATCAGCGTCGGTGGTAACCGGAGAGTCGGATGACTCGCTGCCACCCGAAAACCCGGTGTCGCCATTGGTTGCAACCCAGTTGATCACTGGCGCCGCAGACGCCGCGGTGGTGAGTATGGAGATGAGAAGCGCGGTGGAGATTGCTTTCATGTTTGGGGCCGGGGCGGTTAGAACCGCCAACTGTTAGTCGTATCCGAATTGCCTAACCGAATCAATGGGATTCACTACGGCTAGATGGTTTCTATTCTCCCTAGGAGTCTGTCGGACTTAGATGATTTCGAGCAAAACGTTTTAGAATTCAGTCATAATCCGCTGTCCGATGCAGGAGTATATTGGAATATTCGCCAAAGCGGAGGGTGGATTTGGGCGAATTCTAAAACGATTGTTGCCGGATCAGGTAAGTCCGACAGGCTCCTAGGGCTTGTCAGTAAATAACTCCTACAATCTGCTGGTTATTTTGGCCATCACCCGCGTTAGCTTCCAACTCAAATAGCCCGCTATCATCGCTGAAATCTGCCTTGGTGCTGGCTAAAATTCCTGCGCATCTTTGTATGACTTATTTCCTGACAACCCCCTAGCATTGGAACCTGCACGATGAAGAGGTAGCGTCGGTGATCCTTAAGAGGCTGTCGGGAAACTCGGGCGAAACGCCCCAAGCTCCTTGATCAGAGCAAACGGATACGGTAGAACTGCCGGGCTTGGTCGGCGTCGGCATCGGTGTCCGCGAAGGTCGTCGCGCGGTCGGTGGCGGTTACTGTGCCGAGGGTGATCCAGTTGACCAGGTCGGTCGAGCGTTCGATCTGATAGCGGCGCCCCTCGACTGAGGTCCATTGTAGGTCGAGCTCGCCGGTGCTGAGATCGAGGTCGGCTGAGATGATTCTCGCGCCTGGGTCGGCACCGCTAACGAGCCGGATGCGGTCGACGCTGACGCGATGAGTGCCGATGGCGGCCAGTTGGTTGCTCGTGACTACGTGCCAGGACGTGTCTGTGCTGAACAGGTCGGCGTAGCTCGTGCTTGTGTCGATCCAGTTGCCTGCGCCGGCGAAAACCTCTGCGGTGCCAGATGGATTGTTCATGCCGGTGATCTCGTACTGCCAGCCGAACGGATCTGCTTGGATAGTGGCGGTGAACCCGTCGCGGAACGATGCGAGTTCCGCATCCTGGTCGGCGAGGCGCTCTGGTGCTCCTGTCGCCCCAAAGTTGTCGCCGAAGTTCAGGCCGAAGCCCGCTTGGCTGTTGGTGCGAGCCTCGGTGCCGAAGAACGTGAGGCCGAAATTGCGGGTCGAACGATCTCGGTAGAACACACCATTGTCGCCAACGATTCCAAGGAAAAATCCGTTGGCGGCAGGGGTCTGTTCGACGCTTTCAACAACGAAGGTTAGGGCGAACCCGTCGCTGTCTATTGGGTCGAATGAGAGATTACTTGCGATTCCTCGATTGGTGTTGACTTGCGAGCCGATGACCTCGGATATGATGAGCGAGTTGGCCTCGCGGATGTTGTGGGTTGCTGTCTGGAAATTGCCCTGGCCAATCCAGCTGTCGATGAGCCCGTCGTCGAAGTGGTCGTCGATCAAGATGTTGCCGGCAAGTGAGGGAGTGGCGATGGTGAAGAGGATCGAGAGTTGGTTGGACGCGAGGTTCGGGTTGGTATCGAGGTCGAGCGTGCTACCGGCGGGAAGCTGGATGGTGACGAGGCCTTGCACCGCTGGTGTCACGTCCAGCGTGTAGGCGGAGCCAGAGCCACTGAGGGATTTTGCGCCACCGTTGGTGATCGTGAAGTCATCGCTCGTCAAGCCCGTGACGCTTTTGCTGAAGGTGACGTCGATGGAAAACTCGCCGTCGACCGGATTCGTAGTGGTGGAGAGCGTGACGGTGGCGTCATCGCTGGGAGGGATGTATTCGGTATCGTTGTCGACCGCTGCCTGCCAGGTCTGGAACTCGTTGGTGAGGCGCGCGAGGATTTCAGGATTCGTTGCGGCAATATTGTCCTGTTCACTCTCATCGGCGAGCAGGTCGTAGAGTTCGAAGCTGTTGCCGTTGTCCTGGGAGATGAGCTTGTATTGTTGGGTGACCCAAGAGCGGCTATTGCTGTAGTTGAAGCCGATCGGTTGGTTTCGTACGCTGGTGGTGTTCTCGATGATGCCCCGCAATGAGATGCCGTCAATGGGCTTCTGATTCGGCACGCTGAGGCACAAGTAATCGAGAATCGTAGGGTAGTAGTCGCTGGTCACTACAGGAAAATCGGTCGCGCGCCCAGCGGTGATTTTCTCTGGCCAGACGAGGATGCCCGGGACGCGCACGCCGCCCTCGTGAAGGCTGCGTTTGCGATCGCGGTAGGGGCCAGATCTGCCGACGCCGTTCTCTGGCCCGTTGTCTGAGCAGAACCAGAACATCGTTTGGTCGCTGACGCCAAGCGTGTTGAGTTCAGTGCGCAAGCGGGCGATCTGTGTGTCCATGTCGACGATTGCATTGATGTAGGCGTCAGCCGAATCCACGCCGCTAATACCATCTGGATCGGTGAGCGGTTTGTGCGGTGTGTGGAACCACACGACAGTGAAAAATGGATCTCCCGCAGCGACCGCGCCCTGCACAAAAGGGATGACCCGATCCATGATGGCACGCGAATCGTCACCGCTGAGGTTGTCAGTCACGTCTACCGGGGTTCCTTCGGCTGCGGCTGGATCGGTAGGTGGCGTCCAGTAGTAGGTTCCGTAGAAATTCGGATCGGCGAAATCCAGTGGTTCCGCGAGCGCATTCAGCGTGCGGCGCATCGGGTGGAAGGTAGGGACTTTCGCCTCGGTGGCGAAACAGTCGTCGTAGCCGTGCTGCCACGGCGGGGAGTAAGCTGCGCTGTTGCCTAGCGCGCCGCGATTGGAGTCGTTGCGCAGGGTTGTGAGGGTGCCGAGGTGCCACTTGCCAAAGTGGCCAGTGGCGTAGCCGACGCCGTCGAGCACTTCTGACAACGGGGATTCATCGGCTGCGAGCCGGCCGGTGTTGGCGTTGGGAATACCGAGGCGGATCGGGTTTCGGCCTGTGAGACAGCTGCCGCGGGTGGGGGAGCAGACTGCGCTCGCCGCGTAGAAGCGATCGAAGCGCAGCCCCTCGGTGGCCATCGCATCGAGGGTGGGGGTGTTGATCCAGCCATCGTTGTAGGATGGATCACCCCAGCCGAGGTCATCAGCCATCATGAGGATAATGTTAGGGCGCTCGTTGGCCATCAGGGTGGTCGCGCAGAGTATCGAGGCGAGCAGGCCTGTGATTACATTGGGTCTCATGGTTGATTAAGGGCTGGTGACGATGGCAACGCGGACGAAGGCGTGGGAGGCGTTGGCCAGGTCAATCGTGGTCAGATCCAGGGTGGCCTCGAAATCATCTCCTGTGCCGGGGTAGATTGTCCCAGGGTTCCAGGTCTTCAGATCGGTTGACCAATGCAGCTGGTAGCTCTTGCCGCTGACTGATGACCAGATCAGCTGAACCTGGTCGGCGTCCTGCTGCAGATTGACCACGCGGAAAAAATCCGCAGCGTCGCTCGGGTCAGTGCCGGCGATTCTCTCATCGCGGTTGCTGTTGCCATCGCCGTCGAGATCTGCGGCGGCGTCCTTAGGCGAGTCGGGATCGAGGCCGTAGGCGAGCTCGTAGCTGTTCGGTAGGGTGTCAGCGTCGTTGTCGGCGACACGAGGGAAGCGCTCGGCGGTGGTCGCAGTACGGTATTGATCGATTTCCCCGAGCAGGTCTACGCCGATCATGCTGGAGCTGAAACTGCGGATGGCGACGATGTCGCGCAGTCCCGCGATCAGGTTGTCGTCCTCGCCGAGGTCGAGCAATTGCCTGAACAGCTGCTTCGGCGTGCCGCGATTGGTTCCGGCGGCATTGGGGATCGATGCGTTGGCCGAGTCCCACGAGCTTGCGTGGCCACCGCCGGACGAGTCGATGAATTTCCAGCCATCGATCGTCTTCAGCCCGAGATCGCCGCGGATCGACGAGACGATGATCGACGGCCTGCGCGGCTGCGGTTTCTGCTGCCCGCGCAAGACATTGAGGAACGATTCGCCATCGGGGGCGGTGTCCTCTGGCAAGTCGACACGCAGGTAGGCGGCGATGGAGGCGAAGATATCGCCCTGCCATATCAGCTCGTTCGAGACGAGGCCGGCAGCGGCTTGGCCAGGCCAGCGGACGACGAATGGAACCCGCGTCCCGCCGTCCCAGACGTCGCGCTTGTTGCCGCGTAGCGGGCCGTTCGGGTCGGTGTTGTTGGCTAGAGAATTGCTCATCGCCCCGTTCTCGGGGCCGTTGTCACTGGTGAAGACGATGATGGTGTTGTCACCGAATCCATTGCTGTCGATGGCGTTGATGACGCGCCCGATCCGGTGGTCGACCTCTTTGATGAAGTCGCCGGAATTGAAGCCGACCGAACCGACGAAAGGCGGCGTGATCGCTTGCGGGAAGTGTGGGGAGTAGAGCGAGACGTAGGCGAAGAACGGATCGGTATCGCCGGAGCTGGCGCGCGCGGTGATGTATTCTTCGGCCTGGGCGATCATCAATGGTCCCGGATCGATCTGTTTGTAGGACGGGTCGCCAAGGCTTGGGGTTGAGGCCTTCGTCCCGACGACCGTTGAACTGAGTTCGGCAGCAGTGATGGTGCGGAACGTGTCTGCGTTGGTCGCATCGCGGTAGGCATTGAGTGCCGTGTCCCAGTACTGCACGCGATCGTCGACTAGGTAGACATACGGCCCGCGATTGATGGTCGCCGCAAGACCTCGGAAGGTGTCGAAACCGTTGGCGACGGCGTGGTGTTCGACCGGGCGCGCCCAATCGATGTTGTCGCCGTTGCTAGGATTGCCCGTGACGCGAGTGCCAGTGAGTGTGTGAAATGCGCCACCGAGGTGCCACTTGCCGAAGGCTGCAGTGTCGTAGCTGTGCGCCTTCAGAAACTCAGCGATGGTAACATCGGACGGGCGGGGGACTTCCTCGCCTCCCATCTGACCGCCAAAGTGGTTGGTGATGCCGTTGAACTCGCGCCAGTTGTACTTTCCAGTGAGCAAGGCGTAACGGCTCGGCGTGCAGACGCCGTTACTCGAGTGCGCCTGCGTGAACATTACGCCAGCGGCTGCGAGTGCGTCGACGTTCGGGGTTTCCGTCGGACTCGGTGTGCCGTAGAAATTTCCGTAGGCGGAGATGTCGCCGAATCCGAGATCGTCCGCGTAGATGATGACGAGGTTCGGTTGGTTGTTGGCCGGAGAGTGATCCGGGCTTGAATCGGTGTCACCTGGGTTGGAACCGAAGGCTTGCTCAGCTGCGTCGCTATAGCTATCGCCGTCGCTATCGGTGAAGGTGAAAATCGGACCTGTGTTCGGCGGAGGAGCGTTGGGATCGGTGCCGTTGGTGATCTCGATGGCATCGTTCTCCCCCTCGTTGTCGGAATTGGAATTGTTCGGGTTGGTCGGATCGCCAGGTGCTTCGGCGAGGTTGCCATTGCTCCAAGGGTTCGCCGTGCCAGCGATCTCGTCGTTGTCGCTGAGGGTGTCGCCATCGCTGTCGGCGGTCCCGGACAACGTCCGGCCGAAACCCGTGCTCTCGCCGGCACCATTCTGGCCGAGGTATTCTTGTAGGTTGGAAAGCCCATCGAGATCCTTGTCGGCCGCAGCGTCATCGACATTGATGTCCGTGCCGTTAGCCAGTTCGTAGTCATCCGGCATGCCGTCGCTGTCGGTATCCATCGGAACCGTCGGGTTCTCCACGCTGATGCGGTCAAAGGAGATGCGGTGGGTGGAGGCCGCCACGACTTGGGTCGCACCGGTAAGGAACCACTCCTGTCCGGCTGGCCAGAGCGAATTGAAATCGGCGCCAGCGGCCGGCCAGCTGCCGTTGCCGGTAAAAACCATGTTGGCCCCGCCGCTGTCCTGCAGGCCGGTGATCTCGTAGCTCCAGTCCGTCTGGCGGACGCTGACTTTGGCGGTGAATCCATCGAGGAACGACGATGCGCGAACAACCTTGGAGTCCAGTATTAGGTCGGCCGCCGCAGTGTTGTTATTGTCGCCGTAGACCAGACCGAATCCGCTGGCGCTCCCGGTGCGGGCTTGTTGGCCGAAGAAGGCGAGGCCGAAGTTCTTGGTGGTCGCATCGCGGTGGAACACATCATTCTCACGCACCAGGCCGATGAAGTATCCGTTGGCGCCGGGTTGGTTGCTAACGCTGTCAGCGACGAAGGTCAGGGTGAATCCATCCGTCGCTGCCGGGGCGAAGGATTCTTCGCTGACAATCCCACGGTTGGTATTGCCCTGCGTCGCGACTACCTCGGAGGTGAGTACCGAATCAGCTTGAGTGATATTATGAGCGGAGAATGCCTGTGCGTTTCCTTGGCTCAACCAACCGCTGGCCGCAACTCCATCGAAATCATCATCGAAGATGATTTGCGCATCGCAAACCTGAAAAAAGGCGATCGCCAGCGCGGGCATCGCGAGACGGCAAAGATAGGGGGATTTTATTCTCATGGGCGCTTGCTCCGGCGTAGGAGAGCCCCAGCGATCACTGGTTCAGCCTGATTCGGTAATACACCCGCGGTGCATTCTCCAGCTCTGGATACAAGGGCAGAAACTTGTGAGTGAACGTGGTTGTGTCTCCATCCGAAGGCTTCCCATCGGTGATCTCAGGCCAGCTCTTTAGATCGATGGAAAAATCGATGCTGTAGGCGATGCCTGCAACTGATGCCCAAGTGATCGTAGCACCAGGATCTTCTGGATTCTCGTCCCGCTCGACTGATAAGATCTGGAAGAGCGGGCCACCCGAACCGGCGACGAGATTGATTTTCGAGAGGCTGAAGTCGCCACCGGCAGCCGGGGTTTGGTAGGAGGCTCCGACCCGCATATCGTTTGGAAAGTCTGCCCAGGTGTTGATTCCGTCGATGCCCCAGGTTCCGGATCCGCCGGTGATCGCAGTGGCTGCATCGTCTTCAAGTCCGGTGAATGTCATCTCCCAGCCGTCGCTGCTAACAGTGAGTAGCATGCTGAAGCCGTCCTGGATGGATGCTAGTGAGGCGACGCCGTAGTTAGAGCCTTGGTAGCGGCCACTACCAGCATTCCCGCCAACGCCAATCACACGAACCCCGTTGCCGACAGTGGTCGAGCCAGGGATGACTAGGCCGAAGGAGACCGGCAGATTGTTCCACAGGTCGGCGCCCGTCCCCTCATTGACGCGGCGTTGAAATCCAACGAAAATTCCGTTGGCGATCAGGCCTCCGCTGACGCTGGCTACGTCCACGCTCAGTGTCAGCGATTCACTGCCAAGAGCTGTGAAGTCGATGGTCGCTTCGGAAGCTGCGCCGGCGGTCGAATTATTTGCCGTGGTGGAGAAAAGGACGCCAGTTTCCTGGGTCCAGGAGTTCATCCCATCGCCGACGCCATTGTCGATCTCGAGGAAGGTCGCGTTGGTGCCAGTCCCGTCGGGGAAACTAGCGTTGATGAGGGTCTGCGCTTGGGCAAACGAGATCGAAGCCAAAAAACATAGCCCCGCCAGACAGAAAAATTTGGTGTTGGTCGAACTCATCTTATCTCAAAACGCTTATCTGCGTCGGCGCAGTAATCCGAGCGCAGCAAGTCCTACGAGAGCGAAAGTCGAAGGTTCCGGCACCTGGGTCAGTGTGATCCGGGAGAAGGTCATGTCACCAGCACCGGCGGTGGTTTGGTAGGAAGCGCCAGCACGCATGTCGGTGTTGAAGGTTGCGAAAGCGTTGATGCCACCGGTGCCCCAAGTTCCCGATCCGCCAGTGATAGCCGCGGCACCTGCCGTTTCGAGGCCCACGATGGCAAGATCCCAACCGCTACTGTCGACCGTCAGGGTTACATCGAAGCCGTCTTGGATGGATGCCAGTGTGGCGATGCCGTAGTCGGAGCCTTGGTAGCGCCCAGCGCCGGCATTGCCGCCAGCACCTACATGGCGTGTCCCGTTGCCGACGGTGGCAGATCCCGGGATCACCATTCCGAACGAGGTCGAGAGGTTGTTCCACAGGTCAGCACCGGTTCCTCCGTTGATGCGCCTTTGGAATCCGACAAACATTCCGTTGGCGATGAGAGTTCCAGTCACGCTGGAGACGTTTGCTGTGAGGACGAGCGAATCGCTGCCGAGAGCCGTAAAGTCTGTGGTTGTGTCTGAAGCAGCACCAACGGCAGAGTTGTTTGCTGTCGAGGTGGAAATCACTCCGGTCGCCTGGGTCCAAGTATTTGCGCCGACACCGTTGTCGATCTCAAGGAAGGTCGGGTTGGTGCCAGTGCCGGTGGGGAAGCTGACATCAATGAGCGTGGTGGAACCGTGGCAGATGCCGGTGGCAAGAAATGCGGCGAAAACGATAGGCTTGTGCATGAAGGCGATTGAAGGGTTTGTAGTGAAATCTGGCTGTTCTAGTTCCATTCATGTCAATCCAGAGCGACGAAGCAAGCAAATTGCATCAATCTTCTACCGTTGTTCCGCCCGGAGGCGGAAAAATTGGGCTAATTCGCTCTGAAAAGCTAAATTTGAGCGAAACCGGCGGATGGTTTGCCCTCCTGGAAGACGAGTTTCGCCGAGATAAATAAAGCTCCTAGTCTCGATCCAAGAGGATAGGTCAGCCGAAGATTCAGGGTTCAGCTCGATGTCGTCTGCGCCAGCGCCGAGGGAAAATTCCAGCACCGTGTGTCGTGTTGTCGTTGCTCCACTGGAGAACGGTTCGACCCACGCGGTGAGCGGTCGCTCGTGTGACGGCGAATCAAATGGTGTCCCGGTAGCATACTCGATGATGGTGGCGATGCCGTCGTAATCATGGTCGGCGAAGGGATCTGTAATGTTATTGGTCGCGGCGAATTCTGTGAGTGTGGTGGCATCGGTGCCGCCTGGAACTCCGCCAATCGCTGCACTGCTCCGCCAGTTGATCGCGTCCGAGAGATCTGGCTTGGTGGATGGTCGGATTAGGACAAGCGAATAGCCTGATCCATCTGCGGCCTCTGGCCAAGGCGCGCTGTCGTCATAGCTGAAGTCGATCAAGGAGACTTCTACTGAGTGGAGCGCGATCTGTTCGCCGCCGTTTGCGAGTCCACTGGTGCTGCCAAACTCGCCGGCGATTACTAAGGGCCGATTAACGCTGTAGCGGAATTCGAAGGCGGCGCGATTGTTGACGATAAGGATGCGTTCGCTGGCAGCGAGGAGAGGGGTGCTTGGTGGAAAGGTGAAGTCGATCCCTTCGGTGAAGATCGTGCCGCTGAGATCGAGCGTGTCGGGCGAGATGTTCATGATCTCGACGAACTCGAAATCAGAGGCGCTGGTGATGAAAGATTGCGCCAGCTCGTCAGCGTCTGGTGGCGCTGGATTGTAATGGATCTCGCTGACCGTGAGATCGCCGGCTAGCGGCGGCCGGCCGGTAGTGAAGCTCGCTTCGGTCAGGGCGCTCCAAGTTTGGGTCGCGGCGTTGTAAGCGCGAGCCTTGATGACTGTCTGGCCATTGATCAGAATCGATGCGTCGCTGGCGATCTTGGTTCCGCTGAGCCGTGCGTCGATACTCATATCGCTACTCGCAACGGTGAATTGGTGGACTTCGATGCCGAGCACATTGCGGCCTTCGAGCAGGGCATTTGTGCCGATTGCAAACGGGTAGAAGGTGGTTTCTTCCTCGCCACCCGCTGATTCTGAAGCAAGCGTATCGAACTCGACCGCTCCCGCGGCAACCCCATCCCGCGCCACCTCGGTGCCGTTGAGGTAGACGATGGCGCCATCGTCCCGCTCGACTTCGAGCAGCAGGTTGGAAACCAGCGATGCGTCGGTGAGATCGAATGATTTGCGGAAGTAGGTGGTGGGAAATTTGTCCGCCCTGACTGGTCCCCAGCCAACCAGGGTGTTTTCGTTCGCAGAATAACCGAGCCGGGCGGTGCCGCTGACCCACGCTGTGGCTGGTGCGAAATCTGGGTGTTTCCAGTTGCCTGCTCCGTAGCTCGGGTGGCCGTCGACAATGTCGCTCGAGCCCTGATCGCTGCCGTCATCGAGGAACTCCCAGCCGGGGGAGTTGTCGTCGATCATCGTCACCGACACATTGCCAGAGGCCGCATTGCCTGCGCCCGGACTGACCGCTCCGCCTGGCAAACGCGGATCGCTGCCGTCGGTGGTGTAGTAGACATCATCAGAACCGAGGTTGGTAAACAGCAGATTGAATCCCTCTGGCACATTTCCGCCGTGCTGGTTGAAGACCGGCGCCTCAATGTCCGGGTAGAGCGATCTTGAACGCAATTGCTCGACGACGATCGCTGAACGCTGCGGGAACCAGGTGGTCATCTCGCGGTCGACCAACACCTGCCACTCGGCTAGTGTATTGATCTTGCTCGCGCCGCGGTGCTCTTGCGCGTAGTCACCCCAGCGAGCGCATTCTGCCTTCATCGCCTCGCGGATCTGGTCGGCTTTGCCACTCCACAATGCACCGGCGGGGCCATCGGTCAGCGCGCCGTCGTTGAACAGGTAGCGCTGAATGCGATCGGCGAAACGCAGGCGGTACTCTGCATTGGTAATGAGTTGCTGGTGGACGTAGGTAGGTCGGTAAATGTCGTTCTTGTTGGTGTTATTCTTGTTTAGCCCGGCACCGCTGAGGGCGTTGTAGCCGGCGCGTTCGGTATCATGCGGGAAGAACATGTACCTGCCCGGCGGGTTGAGCCGCACGGCTGCCCGGTAGTTCTTGCTGCACCAATCGTCGTTGCCCCCGTAGAAGTTCAGCAGCATGTAGTCGATGAACGCGTCGAGATCGAGGTACTCCTGTAGCGCAGCGTACGGGGCGGTGGCTGACAGGCCGCCGGCCTGGATGATGTCCAATAGCGCATCCCAGCGGACACTGCCTCCATCGATTGGCAGGACGCTATTGTTGCTGCCGTCTTTGATCACCTCCCAGTCTTCCTCGACCCCACCGAACCTCTCCGCCATCGAGTCGTCTTCGACGCGTTCGAAGATGTGATACATGCCCCAATAGAGTCCGTTGATGTAGAGCTGAATCTCGCGCTGGTGGATTCCTTCGTAGCCCATTTGTTCGTGCGCGTCGCGGAACCACTGATCGCGGATATACTGCGCATGCGGGTAGCGCGCGTGTGCCCATGAGTCGCCACTCAGCCCTCGCAAGATCAGGCTATTGAAACGCGTGACCTTGCCACCCTCGAATAACTCGAAATCCAGCCGCGATGGTCCGTATTCCTCCCGGAACACGACGCGCATGTTGTGTTTCGGCTGAATCTTCGAACGCGAAAAATTCCCGTTCATGCGCAGGCCGGTATCGACCTGCAGATCTCTGCCGTGCCCGAAATCGAAGAACTCCATCGAAATTTCCCGCTCCCACGCATCGCCACGCTGCTTGGCGTTGATGTAGATGCCGGTGTCGCTACCGAACAGGTCGTCGACTGCGGTGGTAAGGCACACCGTTGGTAGGCTGCGCAAGCCTCCTTTGACTTCCTCCTCACTGTAGATCGTGCCTACCACCTCGGGGTCCATCTGATATTCGGATGGTTGTGTGCCTTCAAGACTGCTGTTCCAATTGCTCGGGAACCCGGATGGGTTGGTCGGTTGCTGCAGGACGTGATTGAGAAACAGGTAGGTGTGGGTATCGACGTTCGATGGGCGGAAGTCTGTCTTGTAGGCAATCGCGCGTAGCACGGTGGTCGTGGCGATCGGGATCGGCTCCGTGTAGGGGGCGCCGTGCGACTCGCTCGGCTTGGAGCCGTCTGTGGTGAATCTGATCTGGGCACCCTCGGTCGCGCATGTGATCGACACTTGGAATGGCTCGTCGTAGAAGCCTCGGTCGACGCTAAATTGCGTGTCGGCGACGATGCCGGCGAATGCAAAATCGCCGTTGTTGGCTCCTGGGGTGGGCGGATAGAAGAAGCCGAATGTGCCGCTCGTCGATCGGCCATAGCTGAGGCCGGCGGTCTGCTCCGGGTAGCTAGGGCTGAACTCGTCGACGATGGTGGTTCCGTCGGCGGCGACCAGGGCGAGGAACTCTCCTGAACGGGACAGGCTGAAGTTGGTATGCAGCTCGGCGGCGGCGACGGCGCGGTCTTTTCCAGACGCGAAGATGACCATGGCGCTCTCGGCGGCAATTTCGATCGCGGGCAGGCTCCATTTGTTTAAATTCGTGGCATCGTCGGTCAGAAAGTAGCCAGCGAGGGGGACGGGGACGGCGCTTGTGTTCTTCAGTTCGATCCAGTCCGACCGATCGCCATCGGCATCCAAAAAGTTCTCCGAACCCGTCGCGTCGAATTCGTTAATCTGGATCTCAGCGAAAAGAAGGCCACCGCAGAAGAGCAGTGAAGCGATCGCGATGGCGAATTCTCTAATGGCGGAGGAGGGCATCGCCCCATTGTGAGGAAGTCGCTGTCGAAATCAAGTCTGAAGCATGCGCTACGAGCAGGTTGTCCCAACATCTGCATTGCGTCTGGCAGCGTCCGCGCTTACGGCGATGTCTCTATTTTGGATCTGCCCTTCGATGCCACGTCGACGACTCTCGCCATCGCGGCGCTGGGGGCACTCTGCCTCGGGGTCTCGAAGACCGGGTTCCCGGGGCTGGCGATCGTCAACGTGATGATCGTCGCGGAGTTGTTCGGCGCGAGGGAGAGCGTTGGCATCATCCTGCCGATGCTGGTAGTGTGCGACCTGATCGTGCTGCCGATGTTCTGGAAGCATGCGACTTGGAAGATGGTCTGGCCGCTGGTGCCTGTGACCTTTGTTGCGATCATCGTGGCTTCGTTTCTTCTTGATCGCTTCGACGACCTGACTGCGCGCCGGGTGATCGGTACGATCATCCTGCTGATGTTTTTATTGCAGCTGGTGCGCGAGTTCAAGAAAGCGTTCCTGACCAAACTGCCCGACTCACGGGTCTTCCGTTGGGTGAGTTGCGTCCTCATCGGGGTGTCGACGATGTTGGCGAACGCGGCCGGTCCGGTCTATTCGATCTACGCCCTGGTGCACAAGATGCCGAAGATGGAATTCCTCGGTGTCGGGGCACGTTTATTTTTGATCGTGAATCTATTCAAAGTGCCTTTGCTCGGTCAGTTGGATCTGATCAATGCCCAATCCTTGCAGCTGAACTTGATGCTGCTCCCAGCCCTACTCGTCGGCATTTTTCTCGGCAGGAAGCTGATCGGCCTAGTCCCGCAGAGGATTTTCGAGATCCTGCTCTACGGGTTCTCGCTGATCGCCGGGGTGCGGATGCTGTTTTTTTAGCTCGGTCACGATTGGCATTCGATGCGTGGCGTGCGAGGGTTTTGCGACTGACTGATCAATGGGCTTCCAAACAAAAATCTTCCTATGGATGTTAGGGACGCTCGTGGCGATCCTGATTCCGACTCTGACACTGGTAAAAACCAAGCTGCGGCAGAAATCCGAGGAGCGGTTCGAGATGGTGTTTGAGAACCAGGTGCAATTGTTCGTCGCCGAACGGGCGCAGCGCTTGGAGGGCGTGAGCGAGGCTGCGACTGAACTCGCGACCAGCGATGCGGTGAAGCGTTCGTTGGCCGGTGATCTCGACGAGGCAGGGAAGCGCGCGTTTTCTATAGAGGCGTTAGCAAAACGACCGACTGCCCGCAAGCAAGGTAGATCAGAACGCCCTAGGGCAGTTTCTGACGAGGGCTCGCCTGCAAACGGGGTGGGGCAATTGTTGGGCTTGCTACCAGTCCTGTGCACGATCGATCTTCAGGGGCAGATCGAAGAACTCACTCCGAAGCGCACCGGCAGAGCGTCGGCACGACGGACGATGGAGCTGCGCCACGATGGGACGCTGCGACAGCTCCCGGATGTCAGCGAGGTCGAGCAGCAGCAGGTCGGCTACGTAATCGCTGCCGCGTCGGAGCGGGGCGGGCGACTGCGCGAGGTGGTGGCGACGCCGGTGAAGCAGGCCGGGGAGGTGATCGGGGTTTTCTTAATGGGGATCGATGCCGAAACGGAGCTCGATCACTTGGCTTCCCGCTTGGAAAAATCGACTGGCGAGACCGGCAGCTCGACCGGTTTTTTTGCCGAAGATCAGATCGTCCAGCAGAAGGGCTTACGCGATATCGACCGGCAGGAATTGTCGAAGCTGGTCGCGGTAGAGATTGATGGCGAGACGGGGATGTCGGAGCTGACGCTTGGCGGAGCGCCGTATCGCTTGGCGTGGCAGGAGATGAATCCGGGGTCGATCCTACCCAGCGCCTACCAGATCGCCTTCTTCCCGATGGCTGAGATGCGCGCTGAAATTCGTAGCCTGCAGATCAAGCTCCTATTGATTGGCGGTGGGGCGCTTCTGCTCGCGGTGATCGCTTCGTATTTCATCTCTCGCGGCCTCGCGAAACCGGTAAAAGTGCTTGAGGAGGCGACGCGCAGGATCGGTGATGGCGATTTCAGCGCCCGGGTCGATGTCACCTCGAACGATGAATTGGGACGGTTGGGGAGTAGTTTCAATGAGATGGCGGAGGGGCTGGCGTTGAAGGAGCGCTACCGAGAGGTGCTGTCCAAGGTCAGTGACGCGGCAGTGGCGCAGTCGTTGGTGGAGGGGGAGTTGGAACTCGGCGGGGAAACCCGCTTCCTGACGGTCATGTTCTGTGACATCCGCAGTTTTACCGATCTCACCGAAGAGATGAATCCGCAGGAGGTGATCAGTCTGCTAAACGAGCACATGACCGCGATGACCGAGCTGGTCTATGCTCACAAGGGAGTGGTCGACAAGTTTGTCGGCGACGAGATCATGGCGGTGTTCGGGGCGCCGAAAGAATACGGTGACGATCCGGCGAACGCGGTGCGCTGCGCGCTGGCGATGATCGCCAAGCGGGCTGAGCTTAACGCTGGATTGGAGAAGCCATTCGAGGTAGGGATCGGCGTGGCCTCGGGCGAGATGATGGCTGGTTGTATGGGGTCGGTGAACCGTCTCAACTACACCGTAATAGGAGAACCTGTGAACCTGGCTGCGCGATTAGCTGGGAGGGCAGCGCCTGGTGAGATTCTCGCGGCAGTAACGGAGGGCATCGCGGTCGGGGAACACCTCAAACTCGAGCTGAAAGGCTTCCGGGGCAGGGTGAGCGCGGTGCGGGTGAAATCGGTAGCGGAGAAGGCTAGTGATGTGGTCGGGTAGGACTGCAACCGGGCTTGCGAGTGGTGGTGGGGAAAACTCTGATCACTCACGCCGGCAGCGTCATTTCCGTTGTCAGGTATTCGATCTTCATGTTCACCTTCTCGCGGCTGATAAAGTAAGGCTCCTCTTCGAGACCTGAATGGTTACGATTTTGCGGAATAAAATCATCCCATTCAGCCACTTATTTATCACGAATCATGATGAAATATTTCAGCGCGTCTTTTCTTTGCCTCCTGCTTTTCTCAACCAGTGGATTTGCCCAGTTCGGGCTCAAGACTAGGTCGAGCCTGATCGCGGACTTGAATGCGATCGAGCCGGGACAGAGTTTTGAAATCGCTCTGAAGCTGACGCACCCTGAGCACTGGCATTCGTATTTTGAGCGCGATGGTATTGGCGTCTCTGAGAGCCGGCAGTCACTTGGACTCTGCCAACAGGTTTCACGGCCTCTGATCTTATTTTTCCGGCACCAGGAAATCTTTCTTTTCTGGGGCTAAATACCTATTCCAACACAGGCACTTCCTACTTCCTGACTAACTTGACAGCTCCTGACGACCTAGAGCCTGGTGCCCAGTTTGAGATCGAGGCTGCGGCTAGCTGGCAGATCTGTGATGACAAATTTAACGACGTGTTGTTTTTTCTGGCTTTGTTAGCGATGGGCGTCGGGTTGGCGCTGCCGTAAATTGTTCTGTCGTTCTTCCCCGCACTGGTGATGAAATTGCCACGCCCTGGTGCCTGGATGGAATCGTTCAAACAATGCATGGTCTTCCTTCTCTACGCAGCGGTTGGATATCTCGTGTGGGTCTACAGCAGCCAGATCGGAGAAGAGGGGCAGAAGGCATTTGGCATTTGGCAGAAGGCATTGGGCATTGGGCATTGGGCATTGGGCATTGGGCATCATGCTCGGAATCACAGTCATCGCTTTTGCGGCGTGGATCTACGGACGATGGGGAACACCTGACCGGAAAAAGGGAGTGCGTGCCGCAGCTTTTTGACTCGCCGCGGTTGCGCTGATCGTGGGAGTTTTTCTAGCGAAGCCAATTGCGCAGACCGCAGAAGGTGGCGAACCGAAATTTGAGTGGGGCAAGTGGTCGCCGGACAAGGTCGAGCAACTCGTCGCGGCTGGGCAGTCAGTGTAAGTGGACCTCACTGCGCGCTGGTGCTTGACTTGCCAATCGAACAAGGCAACGGCATACACGCCGGAAGTGCGTCGATTGTTCCGTGAAAAAGGAATCACCGTTTTAAAAGCAGGCATGACGGTGACAGATCCCGCCGCCGACAAGGCGATCCATGAACTGGGGCGCGCTGCGATTCCCGTGAATGTGCTGTATGTTCCGGGAAGTGAATCACCCCAGGTCACACGAGAAGTTTTAACCCCCGGTTACCTCACGGAGCTAATCGAAGAACAGATCGGAAACAAATAATCTATCGGCCTAAGCAGCTCTAAATTATTATTGCTAGGAATTTGTCAGCACCGCTTTGATGAAACGAGCGGAGCCGGAATTTTTGCCTTTGGCCACTTCTTACGGGGTGCTTGGGCAATGATCTTATCGAACCATCAGCACTCGCAGGAAGCGGCTGGAACCAGAAACCAACGGAGCGGAAAGCCGTTTGGTGATTTTTTTGGTCTGGTTTTCGACATTGAGAACTTCCTCGACCAAGATGGGGTTGGCGGCATCGATCCAACTTAGGAGATCAGGTGACTCTTGAATTGTGAACGTGACATCCGACGCGGCGAGGTTTTGCTGGTAGGTGATCGAGAAGAATCCATCGGCATCAACGGTTACCAATCCGCCCGTCGTGGTGGGGCCGCGGTTTGGAGTGGAAGGATCGTTTCCTGTGGCGTACTCGGCAAAGGCGGACAGGCCATCTTTGTCGTCATCGCTCTGGTCGTCAGTAATATTGTTGGCAAGCTTCCAGGCATCGTAACCGGTAACGAGTGCGGTGTCGGCTTCTCCGGGAGCTCCTCCAATGAGGGCATGCTCCGACCAATCGGAGCCCATTGTGGGATCGGTTCCAGTGAAGATCATGGAGTAACCCTGACCGTCGGCAAGGACGGGCCAAGGCTCTTGGTCATTGTAGGCGAAGTCCTGAATAATGAGGTCGCCGGTTTTGCGGAGGACGATTTGTTCTCCGTCGTTGTTGAGCCTACCTGAGTATTCTCCTGCGATGGTTCCCGCAGGGAGTTCACCATATCGGGCGGTGAATGCGGCAAGATCTTTGACCAGGACAATGCGCCCTCCACTTTCGATGATGGTGTTTTCGGCGAAGTGGAAGTCGATTCCGGTCGCGAATGAAACTCCGGAGAGATTAATCGCTTGAGCGGAGGTATTGAGGAGCTCGATGAATTCGTAGGCGTCTCGGTCGGAGGAAATCGCGAGTTCTTCCTCTGAGGTGGGATCGGCGGGGCGATAATGAATTTCCGAAATGACAAGGTTCGTGTCATCAGCCGGAATGGTATCGAGAGTGAAGAAGGTGGAGGTCAAAGCACTCCATTCGTTGGTGCTGGTGTTGAAGCTACGCGCTTTGAATACTGTTGGGCCATCAAACATGACCGGTTCGGTGACATTGTTACCATTGCTGAGATCGATTACACCGGCCAGGACAAGGTCAAATTGGATGTCGGAACTTCCGGCGGTTTGGTTGTGAATCTCCACTGCAATGGTGTTCATCCCATTGACGAATCGCGCCGAGGGGACAGGATAATCATAGTAGATACTCTCGCTAGGGGTCCGGGTTGAGGCAAAGGTGTCAAAGCTGGGATTGGAGGGCAGGTTACCGGTATTCGCAACTGCAATGCCATTAATATAGACGATGGCACCATCGTCATAGAGCATCCGGACGGCGAAGGAGGAAAAGTCGGCGGGGTCGGCAATCATGACCTGCTTGCGGAAGTAGGTTGTGGCATTTTTTTGATTACCATTGGTAGTGGGATCGGTGTCGATTGACCCCACGATTGTTTCGAGCCCTGCTTCGCCGTAGCCCAGCCGGGAAGGTCCGCTTTTCCAAGACGTGTCATCAAAGGCCACTGTTCTCCAGTCTGTTCCCTGGTTGCTGCCATCATCGAGATACTTCCACTCGTCGCCGGAAATGATGAAGTCCTCTGGTTCGCGGACATCATTGGAAAAGGTGGCATTGATCGCAGAGGGGCTCACGGAGCCACCCGAAAGCCGGGGGTCCGAGCCATCGGTGGTGTAGTAGATTGTGGTGGTGTTGGTGGACAAGGTGACACCCCCACCTGCTGGAATGGAGCCCCCGTGTTGGCTGAGGGCCGGCGCAATGAGGTCGGGGTACATGCCGGCCTGCCGGAGCCTCTGGATCATGCTTGTTGTGCGCTGCTGTAACCCGCTGTTGAGCCAACTGTTCACGTAGGCCTCCCACGAATTGACCGTCTGATAATTCCACCGGCGTGCCTCGGCTTCGAACCCGGGCCGCATCTCCTCGAAGCGCTTGCGCAAACGCTCGATGCTTTCTTCGGCAGTCAGGGCACCGTCATTGAAGAAATGTTTGTGGATTCGGTCCGCCAGCAGCATGTCGTAGTCGGGGTTTCCGCCGGTCCGTAGTTCGGGCATGGCTCTGAGCGGTCCGTTGTGGGTGACGGGGTGGTCATGATTCCAGCCCCCGTTCGGCATGAAGCCGTCGGGATCCCTAACCATGAATTTAAACGGCACCCCACGGGACTCCGAACCGAAGGCGCGGAACTCGCTCTCGCATTCACCACTCGTCCACAGCAACATGAAATCGATCAGGTTGGCGATATCGACGTGCCCGGCCGCGTTGACGAACGGGTCAGCACCCCGCACAAGGTTCCCCGTCTCGTTCCAGAATGCTGCCGTGCCATCGTAGGCTGTCCCCGCCTGAAATTCCGAGCCAGAGTTGTTGGCGCTGATCGCGTCATAGTCTTCCTTGGAGCCTCCGAAGTAGCTGGATGCCATCTCGGCATTCCAGCGCTCACGCAAGTGGTACTGCCCCCAGTATTTACCGTTGAGATAGACATGTACGAAACGTCCGTGCGGCGCAATCTGGCCCATCTCCAGCATCGAGTCATCGACGAAGCGGGAGGCCATGTAGGCACCGCGATTCGTCATGTCGTGCGAGCCGCTGCGCAGGTTGATGGCATCGAACTCTTCTGCTGGCGGGAAATTTTTATATTCGAAGCCGTCGAAGATGGGGTGGCGCAGCTTGCCCGCTCCATACTCCTTACGGAAGTAGATGCGGAAACTCTTCTTATCGAAGCGGGTGAAGCGCCCGCCGAAATTGGTCATGCCTGCGTCTTCCTGAAAGCCCGGCGAGGCATCGGCGTAGATCATCTCGATGGAGGATTTATATTCGCCGTAGTCGTTGGCTGCGTTCTCGTTCAAGAAATTAGTATTCTCGGTGACCAACGAGATCGTCGGCACCGCCTTGAGCCCATCGACCATGTCCGGGCCGTAGACATCGGCTGCAAAAATATACGTGTGCGTATCGACGCTGGTCGAGCGGAAACCGGGCTTGTATCCGATCGCTCGCAGTACGGACGTCCCGCTGATCCTGACTGGCTCGCTGTAAAGTGTCCCCGCAGTCTCGCTGGGCGGCGTCCCGTCCGTCGTGTAGCGGATCTTCGCGTCGGGCACGTTGGTCGTGATGGCGACTTCGATGGGTGCATCAAAGAAGCCGCGATCGATGCTGAATTTGGTGTCTTTGACAATGCCATTCACCCGTTCGCCGTTCTCCGCATCCGGTGTCGGATCGACGAAGTAGCCTTCAACGAGGTTGGTGGTGTCTTTGAAGATGCCCACGAATTCAGGTACGAAGAGGACGTCCGAGCTACCGGGGCTCGTGTTGAGACCTTGGATGGACAACACGTTGGTGCCTGCCACCAGCCCGCCTTCATCTACGGCGTAATCGAAGAAGGTCGTCGCGTTGATCTCGTTCCGGCTACCGTCCGTGGCGGTGGAGTTCCAGACAGGATTCGTCGGCGCGGATTCTTTGTGGAATTCCGTGCCGTTCAGGTAAGCGACGAATCCATCCTCCCATTTCAGGCGCAAATTCAGGTTGCTGATGCCCGTCGGGTCGGCGACTTCGAACGGGATTCGGATGTAGACCGTGGCGTTTTCGGAGAGCATTTCAGCGCGGACGTTGCCGCCTTCGCCCAGAAGGGGGTCATAGTCACCCCCAGGGCCGTCATAGCCGATTCCCGTGGCGCCAGTGTTCCATGCCGAGTCGTCAAAGTCAGTTCCCGTCCAATTGGCCACTGGCCCCGTGGGCACGTGCCATTTCGCCTGAGCCCCGGCGGAGAAAAAGGTGACCGGAGTCTCGCCCTCAATGCCAACTCCGTAGGCGATGTCTTTGGATTGCTCCGGGTAGTCAGTAAATTCGCTGGCGATGGTGACCCCGTCGGGCTTTACCAGAGCCAGGTATCCGCCAGTCTCGCGTTGCAGGCGGAAGTTGGTGTGAAGTTCCTCGGCTACGTTTGCCCGGTCTTTGGCGGAAGCGAAAATCACCAAATACCCGCCGCTCGTCATTTCGACTGCTGGAAGCTCCCACTTGGTGGGAATGCTCGGATCGTCGGTCAAATACCAGCCGCCGAGATCCCCGGCGACCCCGGAGGTGTTCCAGATTTCGATCCAATCCTCGCGGTCGCCGTCCTCATCGACGATCCCGTCGTTGTTGTCGGCGACGAATTCGCTGATTTTGGCGTCAGTCAAGGTCGCGGCGCGCGCGTTGGGCATGGCGAACGACGCAATAGTAAGGACGGTAACAGCGAAGGGGAGCGAAAAAACGGGGGGGGGGGCGGTCATGGCGTGTGAAATGGTAGCAATTGAGAGGATGGAATAAACCTAGTCTTACGGATTCCGGCAGGCGAATCAATAAAGTAGTGTCCGGAAGATGGAACAGGTGCCGCCGCGGCAGCTGAGGAGGTAAACAACGACAGTCACCTGCCAAGCATGACGCCCTTCGATCGTTCGTCACATCGCCGAGCCATCGAACTCCATCGTTGCGCCACTTGATTCAGAACTGCGTGGCTCTACTCCGAGGGGCGCTGCACTTTTAGTGTCAGTTGTTCAAAGCGGTGTTTTTTGAACTCACCGGGGGCTGTGGCCGCGGTCGCGTAGAAATCGACGTTACAAAATCACATAGACAAGCAAGCGGGCCGACGGCAGATTGAATCCAAGTGCTTGTGAGTTGCCAATGGCTAGAGTTGAAGTCGCTCCGAGCGAGTGTTGTTGCCGTGTTCACGGTTGTTGCACTGATTGTATGCCGCCCGGCCGCCACGGCGGAAGAATCCTTCGTCGATGTGACCGACGCCGCCGAGATTGACTACATACAATGGGCTCCGCCTGCAGGATGGGTGAAACTTACGCCCCAGGTGATGACGGGCGGAGCGGCGGTCGCGGATTACGACAATGACGGTTGGAGCGACCTGCTCGTCACTCGCTACCGCGACACTGACATCCTTTTTCGCAATCGCGGCGACGGCACATTCGAAAATGTCAGCGAACTTGCGGGCATCGATCTGGTTGCACCGAGCAATGGCGCCGGGTGGGGCGATATCGACAACGATGGAGATGCTGATTTGTATATCAGCGTCGCCGACGAGGCGGCTGGCCCCTTGCGCAATTTGCTTTATGTGAACGGCGGAGACGGCACCTTTTCCGAGCAATCCCAGCTGTGGGGTGCCGACCTCGAGGTGCCGCACTGGCACTCTGGGTTTAGCCTTTGCTTCGGTGACTACAACCGTGACGGTTGGCTCGATATTCATACTTGCCAATGGGCGGTGACCGGTCCAGCGAACCGTTCTGTTTTGCTCATGAACACCGGGCATCCGGGAGGGTTTATAGACGTCACCGCCGATGCCGGTGTGGAGATGTGGCACGATCCGGCGGCGGGGGGGGCTCCGGAGTTCACTACCCAGGCCTTCACCTCCAGGTTGAGCGACATCGATCTCGACGGCTGGCCAGATCTGGTGGTTGCCGGCGATTTCGGGACTAGTCGTCTTTTTTGGAACAACCGCGACGGAACGTTTGCCGATGGTACAGAGCAGGCGCGGATCGGGGGTGAAGAGAACGCTATGGGTTTGGCGGTCGGCGACTACGACGGCGACGGATTACCGGATCTGTTCTTCACCTCGATCTACGAGTCCCGTCGACCGGAGGTGCCGATTCTCGGATGGGGCGTGAGCGGCAACCGACTCTATCGAAACCGTGGGGATCGCGTTTTCGAAGACCTCACGGATATCGCCGGCGTGCGTGATGGCGGCTGGGGATGGGGCACGGCGTTTTTCGATTACGACAACGACGGCGATCTTGATCTGGCGATGACCAACGGCTTCGAGACTGACCGGTGGGAAACCGAAACACCATTCCACACCGACCCCACGAAACTGTGGCGCAACGACGGCGGGACCTTCACCGATATCTCCTCTTCCGTAGGTATCACCGATACTGGAACCGGAAAGGGGCTGCTTGTTTTTGATTACGACAAGGATGGTGACCTCGATCTTTTTATCGTCAACAACTCCGGCGCCCCGATTCTCTATCGCAACGATTTGGCCAACGGAAATCACTGGCTGCGGGTCAAGCCACGCGGCCGATACTCGAACCGCGACGGCATTGGTGCGGTGGTGACAATTGTGTCGGGTGATGGCGCACCCGTGCAGCACCGCGAGATCAGCGGCGGCAGTCACTATCTGACGCAAAGCGAGAAAATCGCTCATTTCGGCCTTGGCGCATCCGCTGTCCCCGTTGCTCTCGTGAAGGTGCGTTGGCCGAGCGGCATCGAACAGCGATTTTCCAATGTAGGCGTCGATCAAGTGTTCGAAGTAACCGAGCCGGTGAGCCCTTATGAGGCGTGGCTTGCCGAGCACTTCTCAGAAGTGGAACGGTCCGCTGGCAAGATAATCGCCCTGCTGGCCGATCCCGACGCGGATGGGCTGAGCAACACCGTGGAGTTCGGCTCGGGCCTTGATCCGAGGAGCGCCGAGAACACCCCGCTGATCGAAGTGCTGCGTGGTGCGACCCCCGGCGAAAATATTTTAAGATATCGCCGCCGGGCGCTGCCGCGGGGCGTCAGCACCATGATCGAAAAATCCATCGACCTGCAGGATTGGCGACCGTGTGACGCCGCCGATCTCGAAATCCTAACCGTGAGTAAAACAAGCGACTGGGGCGTTGAAATTGTCACCGCCCGGCTACTCAGCGAACCTGCCGAGAAGGCACCTGTGAGATACCTGCGCTTGCGGGTGATGATCGACGATTGAGGCACAGGCTCGGAGGCGTAAGCCATTCGAGGTAGGGATCGGCGTGCCCTCGGGCGAGATGATGGCTGGTTGTATGAGGTCGGTGAACCGTCTCAACGACACCGTAATGGGAGAACCTGTGAACCTGGCTGGGAGATTAGCTGGGAGGGCTGCGCTTGGTGAAATTCTCGCGGTAGTAACGGAGGGCATCGCGGTCGGGGAATACCTCAAACTCGAGCTGAAAGGCTTCCGGGGCAGGGTGAGCGCGGTGCGGGTGAGATCGGTAGCGGAGAAGGCTAGTGATGTGGTCGGGTAGGACTGCAACCGGGCTTGCGAGTGGCGGTGTCAGATAGTAACGGTTGCCCAAACCGATGACCATTCTCGCTGCCGCTAACATCGATCTCCAATTCTGGTCCTTCCTATTTCAGTTGGTGATCCTCATCGCTGTGGCGCTGGTGCTGGGCCTGCTATTCGAGAAACTGAAGCAGTCGGCGATCTTGGGCTTCCTGTTGGCGGGCACCTTGCTGGGGCCGGCGGTGTTCGATGTGGTGCGTTCGGATTCGGGAATCGCGATCCTCGCGGAGCTCGGGGTGTCGCTGTTGTTGTTCGCGATCGGCCTAGAATTCTCGGTTCACCGGCTGCTCCGCTTGGGGAAAATTGCGCTGCTGGGAGGCTCGCTGCAGGTGGTGGTGACTCTCGGTCTGGCCGCTGCGATCGCGATGGCTTTCGGGGTGGGTGGGCGAGCTGGTCTGGCGGTAGGAGCGATGGTGGCCCTGTCGTCGACGGCCTGTGTGCTGCGGTCCCTCACCGACCGCGCGGAACTGGATTCGGTGCACGGGCGCTCGGCTCTTGGAATTTTGCTGTTGCAGGATGTTGCGGTGGTGCCGCTGGTGGTCTTGGTGACGCTATTGGGCGGCGATGGCGGGCTCGCGGAGCTGGGCTTGGGCTTCGCCAAGGCGCTGTTGCTGATCGCTGCGATGGTGGCCGCCTTCTACCTGTTCTCGAATTACCTGCTGCCACGCTTCCTGGGAGCCCTCAATCTCACGCAGAACCGCGAACTGCTGATCCTCCT
>JBLHKE010000017.1:0-26220 GCA_047619485.1 Verrucomicrobiales bacterium
GGCGATGGGCATGGGGAGGCGTTCCACCGTTGGAATTCGGCGGTGGGTTTTCCTTCCAGTCATCTCTGGCATCACGTTGCGGTGAGTTACCGTTTCGGTGAGCCGGGGAGTATCAAGGCATTCGTTGATGGCGTGAAGACGGCGGGTCGCTGGGATCTGGGTGGGGCGACAGAGCGCGCACCAGTGGTCGACGCAGCAGAGGTGTGGATTGGCTCGGCGTGTGGCGGTGTGCCTGGAAATAGCTGGCATGGGGCGATCGATCAGCTGGCGATCTACCGCGAAATTTTGTCGGATGATGAACTCGCCGGGCGCGTTGACTTTGTCGGTGGCGTGGCAACGGTCGATTGGGCGCAGGTGCCAGACGACGCGGTGCAGGTTGAGATTTTTAATGGCTTGGCGAAACACGCCTGGCCGCAGCGGAGTGTTCTGGCGGAGCCTGGATTCACGGTGCCTGCGTTGGCACTGCTGGATCTGCCGCCACGCTATGCGAACGGAGGGAGCCGAGAACGCCGGCGCGAGACGCTGGTGCGTCTGTCGCTGCGGGCAGAAATACCGGAGGGATCTAGGCAGTTGCTGTTGCGTGCGCCAAGCCTGGCGCGTCTCTATATCGACGGGGAGGAGATTGCCAAACTCGGCGCGTACGATATGTCGAGCGATGCGCATCAGAACATGCGACCGAAGGTGGCTGCGACCTCGTATCCGCGCGCGCGGCTTGGGACGCGAGACACGATTGTGAAGTTCGACTCGGATGGAGGTCGGCACGAGATCGTGCTGGAGGCCGTGGTTGGGCGCGGATCGAAACGATTCACGCTTGGGGAGTTGCTGGTGGCGACCGGTTCGGTGGAGGGTGAAAGCTGGAATCTGCTCACGCCGGGTCAGGACAGCGCGCTTGAATTCACCCCGCTGGGGATGGAGATTTACCGGCAAGAGCTGGCAGCTCAATTGGTTGCATTGGCGGATGAGCGGAGGGCGCAGTCTCGTGCGGAGGCGGCGTTGGAGTGGGGAACCCGGCATGTCGCTGCGCGCGAATTCATGGCTTCGTTGCCCGCTCTCGAACTGCAGTCGGAGCTGGTGTCAGGCGAGGCAATCGATCGTTTTCTCAGCGCTAAAATCAGCTCTGCCCAGCGTGCCGCCGAGAAGGGCGGGCCGCACATGGATCTGGCTCGTGGCAGTGTGGCGATCCTCGGGGATCGGTGTTTCCGCTGTCACGGCAAAAAGGAGAAAGGCCAGTTGCGCCTGAACAGTCGGGCTGCAGCTCTGCGGAGAGGGGAGTCGGACGAACTGGCGATCGTGCCGGGTTCGCCGGATCAGAGCGAGGTGATGCGGCGGATCAGAAGCGCGGACGAGGAGGAGCGCATGCCGCCGAAAGGTACTAGGCTCGGCGCTGGAGAGATCTCGCAACTGGAACGATGGATCGCTGCGGGCGCGCCATGGCCGATTATTTCTGGTAGTGTTAGTATTCCACCGCCGCTGGATGATGCCGCCTTCCTGCGTCGTCTGTATCTCGATACGGTCGGGATTTTTCCAAGCCCAGAAGAGATCCGGGCGTTCCGTGCCGACCCAGCAGAGGACAGGGTTGGACGCCGGGTGGAGGCGTTGTTGGCTGATCCACGCCATGCCGACCACTGGACGGGCTACTGGCAGGACGTGCTCGCAGAGAATCCGCGCCTGGTAAAAGGCATGCTCAACAACACCGGCCCGTTCCGCTGGTGGATCAACGAGGCGCTGCGCGACAAGTTGCCCTTCGACCAATTTGTGCGCGAGCTCGTGGCCGGCGGCGGCAGCGATTTCGAGGGTGGGGCGCGCGGGTTCAGAGTGGCGACCGAAAATGATGCCCCTTCGGCGGCCAAGGCCCACATCTTGGGCACCGCTTTCCTTGGCACGGAGATGAAGTGCGCCCGCTGTCACGACGCCCCCTATCACTCATCAAAGCAGAAAGATCTATTTTCGATGGCGGCGATGCTGGAGGGGAAGGAGCTCAGGGTGCCGGGTTCATCGACCGTGCCGGCGAGCTTCTTCGCGCGGCTCGGTGGACGCAAATCGCTCGTCGAGGTGACACTCCCACCGGGCGAACTGGTTCCTCCGGCGTGGCCGTTCGGAGAGTATGCGTCTGTGGGTGACGATGTTGGGCCGGGACCTCCAGGCGAGCGACTGGCCTGGCAGCTGACGCGGCCTGAGAACCGTCGCTTTGCCCAAGTCGTCGTCAACCGCGTTTGGAAACGCTATTTTGGTCAAGGTTTCGTCGAACCGGTGTCTGACTGGGAGGGCAACGAGCCGAGCCACCCGCAACTCCTCGACTATTTAGCGCGGGATTTTGTCGCCAATGGCTACGATCTCGACCGCCTGTCGAAATCGATATTGACCAGCGATGCCTACCAGCGGGAGGCGCGGCTGGAGCCGGTGTCGACTGCCCAGGATCGACTATTCGAGGCGCCACTGCGGCGCCGGCTCAGCGCCGAGCAGCTAGTCGATAGCCTGTTCGCTGCAACTGGCGTGCCGATGTACAGCGAGGAGCTGACTTTCGACCTGCCGGGGACAAACACGGCGTCGACCTTCCAGAACCTAGGCCGGCCGACGCGGGCTTGGCAGTTCGTCTCGCTGGCGAGCGACCGCGACCGCCCGAGTCTAACATTACCATACGCAGATTCGATCGTGGCAGTGATGAAGGCCTTCGGCTGGCGTTCGGATCGGAGCGAGCCGATCACGGAGCGCAATGTCGAGCCGAACGTTATGCAGCCGGGGATGCTGGCGAATGGCGTGTTCGGCACCTGGATCACGCGGCTCAGCCCGTACAGTGATCTCACGCGACTGGCGGTCGAGGCGACCTCGCCGCGGCAGCTGTCGGATGAGCTCTACTTGCGGCTCCTAGGGCGCGAGCCACTTGCGGCCGAGCGTTCCGCACTGGTGGCGATGCTGGTGGAAGGGTTTGACCGGCGGTTGTTGAAATCTGCCGGCGAGTTTCGGAAAAAGATCTACGTGCCGGCAGTGCGCGAGGTGACCTGGAGCAATCACCTCAGTCCGGAAGCGAATGTGTATGCCGCAGAGATTGAGAAACAGGTCGAGCAGGGGCCGCCTGTGACCGATTTCATTGATGCGAGATGGGGCGCGCGCATGGAGGATGCTGTGTGGGCGATCGTGAATTCACCCGAGATGCTATTTATTCCCTAACCGACGCCTAAGAAGATGGAACGCAGAACATTTCTCAAACAGATCGGCGCAGGTGGCGCCCTGGTGCTGGCACCTTCGGTTCGTGCTGACAGCTCGATCCCATTCGGCAAGGCGGAGCACTGCATCTTCCTGTGGTTCGGCGGCGGCATGGCGCATATCGATACTTTCGACCCGAAGCGCAAGGGTGACCCGAAGGGGCGGGTGGCGGGATCGGCCTACGACGCCATCGGCACGGCGGTCGATGGCGTGCAGGTGTGTGAGCATTTGCCGGGTCTAGCTGCGCGGCTCGATCGCATGACGATCCTGCGCGGGACAAACCATGATGTGATTGACGAGCACGGTGCCGCGACCAATCGAATGTACACCGGACGCAAAGTCAGCGGGACTGTCGTCTACCCGTCGATCGGATCAATCATCAACCACGAACTGGAAACCGGGGTCGGCACGCCGGGCTATGTCTTGGTCGGATACCCGAGCGTTTCGCGTGGGCCTGGGTTTCTCGGGCCACGCCACGGGTTCATGTATCTGACCGACACCCGGGTCGGGCCGGCCGGCCTGTCGCGTCCGGCATGGCTAGATGCAGAGCGTGCGCAGCGGCGCGCGAACCTACTTGAGACCATCCGCAAATCGACACGCGAGCACCTGCCTGCCGGTCACCCAGTGTTGCAGTATGACGATGTGATCACCCAGAGCCAGGCGATGGCAGCCGGCTCGCTCAAAGCGGCGTTCGAACTCGAGCGCGAGCCAGCTGCGTTGCGTGAGACCTATGGGGGGGAGTTCGGTCAGCGCTGCCTGCTCGCGAGGCGCCTTGTGCAGGAGGGCGTGCGTTTTGTCGAAGTGCTGCACAACCTGAACTTTGTCAACGGCACCGGTTGGGATACGCACAACCAGGGTCAGCTGAACCAACACCTCCTGATCCAGGAGGTCGATGTCGCGGTCGCGGCGCTGCTAGACGATTTGGAGAAGAAGCAGCTGCTCGACAAGACGCTGATCGTACTGGCTTCGGAGTTTGGCCGCCCGGCGAGCTTCGACGGTGGTGGGGGACGTGGTCATCAGGGGAGCACGTTTAGCACAGTGCTGGCAGGTGGCGGATTGAACCACGTGGGCGCCTGGGGCGAAACCGACGAGCTGTCGAAGAAGCCACTGTCGGGAGCTGTGTCCGTAGCCGATTTCCATGCGACGATCCACCAGGCGCTCGGGATCGATCCGCACAAGGAACTATTCGACGGTGACCGTCCGGTGCCTATCACCGATATGGGCACTCCCGTTTCGAAATTGTTCTCGTAGTGGGGCGTGATCGTATTGGTGACCCCCATTCAGTTCGAGCGCAGTCCTGTCTGCCACCTGGCGTTCTGATCGTGGATGCTGTCTTCGAATGCACGAGTTTCGGATCGCTTCTTTTTGCCCGAGGCTTGATCCCGGCACCGTTTCGCTGGCCTGAACTTCGAGCGAGACACTCAATGCTACGTCCGCAGGCCGACCTGTTGCATCAGGTCGTCGGTGGCGGTGTAGGCTTCGGTGACCCACTCGACGATCTTGTCCGGGTCGGGGGAGTATTCGAGTTCGATGGAGACGCTGCCATCGAAGCCGAGCTCTTTGATCGCTTGCAGGTAGGGCGCGAATTTAACCACGCCGCGGCCTGGCGGCAGGTCGCCGTGGACTTTGCCATCGCAGTCGCTGATGTGGACGTGGGTCGCTTTTCCGGCGAGTTGTCCGAGCTCGGCAGGGGACTCGTCGGCCAAGACGAGGTGGCTGATGTCGATATTCGCTTTGACGTTGGGCATGGCGCAATCGTCGACGAACTGCGCCATCTTCGCGATGCTGTTAAGTAAGCTGAGGCGGAAAGGTTCGAGCTCGAGGGCGATTTCGATGCCGGATTCGCCGGCGTATTCGCCGATCTCTTGCACGCCCTCGATGCCCCATTGCCACTGGGCTTCGGGTGGGATCACTTCGCGCTGCCAGATGTATTCGCCCAGCACCAGCAAGACGTTTTTTGATCCGAAGCGCTTGGCGAGGTCGACGAACTTTTTGGTGCGCTCGATGTGGTAATCGCGCACCGGATCGTTGAAGTCGATCAGCCCGGCCGACACGACGACGACCGAAACGATCGGCAGGTTGTTGTCCCCGCAGGTCTTCTCGATGATGGAGGTTTCCTCCTCAGTGATGGTGCTGGCTTCTGTGAAAATATCGACCGTGTCGAAACCGATGCGTGCGATGTGTTCGAGCCCGGTTTTGGTGTCGATGCCGGCTTGGTCGAAGGCGCTGTTGATAATTCCTAGTTTCATGAAAAAGAGTGGGAAGTTGGGAAGGTTAAAGGTGTGAAGTTTTGTTTTGGCGCTCCGCGCTGGTTAGACTTTTCACATTTCACTAGCTGCAAGGCTCTTGGCGCTCTTGTCTTCTTCAGCGAGGTTTGTGAATTCGACCTTGCTGCGGCGGGCGTGGTCTTGTCCGACTTCGAGCACCATCGAGTCATCGACCTTCTCGAGCGGCGTGTAGCTCGGGTGGTGGGATTCTTTGAAGGGATTGTTCGAGCGCGCGTTGTAGCAGCAGATCAGCGCCCAGCGCGCGGCGTCGGAGTTGTTCGCATCAGAGGCGTGCAGGGTATTGGCGTGGAAGAATAGCGCGTCGCCGGGCTCCATCTCGCAGTAGACAGTCTCGAGTCGCTCGCGGGCAGCGGCGACATATTCGCGGTCGGCACCGGCTTGGTCTCCGGAGAGGATGTGATTGACTCGGCCCAACTTGTGCGAGCCCTTGAGCACTTGCAGGCAACCGTTTTCGCGCGTGGCTTTGTCGACCGCAATCATCACACTGCAGAGGTTCGGGAACAGCAGGCCATTCTGATACCAGTATCCGTAGTCTTGGTGCCACGCCCAAGCCCCGCCGACTTTGGCGTCCTTGAGGATCATCTTCGAGTGGTAGTGGTAGACTTCCTCGCCGAGCAGCGCCTCGACGGAATCGACCATGCGGCGGCAGCGCGGGAACATGCCGTAGATCCCATCGCCGGGGTGGTTCCAAAGGGAGAGACGCACTGCGTTGCCCTGGCCGTCGTCCATCTTGGTGGCGGCCTGGTCGATCGCCTGGTCGTTATGGGCAGTCTGGCCGAGGCATTCGGTCTCTTCGCTGGTGAACAGGCCGCGCGCGAAGACGTAGCCGTCTTTCTCGTAGGCTTCCGTCTGTGAGTCTGAAAGGATTGATGCCATGGAGGGAATTTAAACGAATCGTCACAGATATGTCGATGTGAATCTGGAGCTACCCCGATTTGCGTTTTGAGCCGCACGGATCGATCCGCCTTGCCGCTCAAGCGATGACCTGGTCAACGACCTTGCCGTAAACATCGGTCAGGCGGTAGTCGCGGTAGGTCAGGCGTTCGTGGTCCAAGCCCATCAGGTGCAGGATGGTGGCGTGGAAATCGTGGACGTGCACCGGATCTTCGACCGGGCGCATACCGTATTCGTCGGTCGCCCCATGAACGCTACCGCCCTTGACGCCGGCGCCGGCAAGCCACGAACTGAATGCCCAGTTGTGGTGCTCGCGGCCGGGGGCGTCCGCTTTATTGTTGAACGGGGTGCGACCGAACTCGGTTGTCCAGACGACCAGGGTGTCCTCTAACAATGCCGCGTGACTTGAGATCTTTGAGCAGTCCAGCGATCGGCTTGTCGACGTTTCTAGCCAGTGGCTCGTGGTCCTTCATATTGCCATGCGAGTCCCAGTTGCCTGACGAGCCGGTATCGATCAACTCGACGAAGCGCACGCTTCTCTCGACCAATCGGCGCGCAGCGAGACACTGCCAGCCGAAGCCCTTGGTCGCACCGCGATCGAGGCCGTAGAGCGCGTGTGTCGAATCGGTCTCCTTCGAAAAATCAAACACCTCCGGGACTTCCATCTGCATGCCGAAGGCGGTTTCGAAGGTCTTGATCCGCGCCTCTGCTAGCGAGTGGCCGCTGCGCGCCGCTAGATGTTGGCGGTTGCGTTTTTGCATGGCTGCGAGCTCCAATTGCTGACGCTCGCTGCCGATGTGAGGTTTGATATTGGCGACCGGCTCCGGTCCGGGGACGACGAGCGTCCCCTGATGCGCGCCAGGTAGGAAGTCGCTGGCGTAGACTTGGGTGCCAGCGTAGGTCTGCGCCGGGGCGATGGTGATGAAAGATGGGAGGTTGCGATTTTCGGTGCCTAGACCATAGCTCACCCAGGCGCCGAGGCTCGGTCGCGCGAAGGCGAACGAGCCGGTGTGCATTCCGAGCGTCGCGTTGTAGTGGTTCGAGTGATCGGTGTGCATCGAGCGGATCAGCGCGATGTCATCGACGCAGGTGCCGACGTTCGGGAATAATTCGCTGACCTCGGTGCCGCACTGCCCGTGGGGGCGAAATTTCCACTGCGGCGCTTTGAGAAAAATGCGTTCGTAACCCGCGCGATCCTTGATCTCGGGGTGATCGAACTTCACCTCCTTACCGACGTCCGCAGTGAGCTTCGGCTTCGGATCGAAAGTATCGACGTGCGACCACCTCCGGTCATGAACAGGAAGATCACGTTCTTCGCCCGTGCGGGGAAATGCGGTTGTTTCGCAGTGAGTGGGTCGCCGTCCTCGGCAGCCGCGAGCTGCCTGAGGATACCGGGCATCGGCGCCGAGCCGGCGACGAAGGAACGGAGGGAATTGCGCCGGTTGGGGTTGTGAAAGTTTGTGTCCATTAATCTACGTGTAACCATTCATTGCTCCCCAGCAGGACTCGTGCGTATGACTTCCAGGTCTCCCGATCCTGTTCTTCTTTGCTGCCGGAGATTGCGCCTGATATCGAGCGAGCAAAATCTTCAAACGCGGCGAGCTTCTCGCCTGTCGCTGACCTGGCAAAAAGTTCGTGGTAGGCAAAGTCGAGCCTCTGGCGCGCATCTTGAGAGTGCGCCAGATCCAGTCGCCCGCTGGAGCGTTCATCACCAAGCGTGCTGCTGCCCAGCGTAGTTAGATATTCCCTCGGGGCGATTTCGCCAAGGTCTTCCGAATCACCCCGCAGGTGAATTTTCGCCGCCTTCGCTTCGCCCTCGGTGACCGCGTAGGCAAGCCAGCGGCGCTGGCTGTTTGGTCGAGTAGGCTTTGATTTGCGCGTCATATTCGTATCGACGCGCGTTGAACTCGGCGAGTTCACCCAAGGCTGTAGCGAATCTTATGGAGGCAAGGTGCTTCAAGCGCCGGCCGACACCGTCCCCGCCGGGATGGCCGTCGCTCACTTTGAGGTGGATCGAGATTCTGCCATCGACCGGGCTCGTCCAGGCGAGGGCGACGGGACCGTCTCGTTCGGGGTGGACGAAAAACGTGCGCTGGGGGCAGCGTGGTCCAGACTTTCACCGAATCTTTAGACGTGATGGCTAGCACCGATGGCGGGACGCTGTCCCTCGACCGATTCTTTGTGATCGGGGGAGAAGCTTTGGATCACTGCTAGTGTCGAGGACGCTCCAGGCCGCGCCTAGCTTTGCCTGATGTGGATTGCCGAGTGTCAGATCGTCGATCAGATCGGCACGAGGTCATGCGGTTGCTGGTTTGGTTCGCAGCCGGGAAAGGCGAAGCGCGTGCTCTGCAGGACGCCGTAGAGTGCGTAGTAGTCGCGAGTTGTGATCGGGTCGTGCAGGTGATCATGACAGCGCGCACAAGAGATTGTGAGCCCGAGAAAGGCTTTGCCGAGGTTGTCGATCGCGTCCTCGTAGGTGAGGTGTATGCTTTTGTCGATATCGTGCCCGAAGCGACGTGCGATTTCCAGATAGCCGGTTGCGACCGTTCTCCTAGGCGAAAGAAGATCGCCTGCCAGCTGCTCCTTGACGAAATTTTCGTAGGGTTTGTCATCATTGAAAGCATTGATAACCCAGTTGCGGTAGCGCCACGCGTGAGGCCGCGGATGGTCGCTATTCTCGCCGGCGGTATCGGCGTAGCGGACTACATTCAGCCAGTGCCGCCCCCAGTGTTCTCCATAGTGCCCTGAGGCGAGTAAGCGCGCGACGACATCCGCGAAGGCTTGCGCATCGGATCGGCTGTCGGCGACGAAGCTTCGACATCGCCCGGTTCGGGCGGCAGGCCGATGAGGTCATAGGTCGCACGCCGGATCAGGAAACGCCGGTCGGCCTGCGGCCCGGGCTCGGCCGTGCCTAGACTTTCGGCGATGAACGCATCGATGGCGTTTCTTTCCCACCCTTTTTCGAGGTGTGGGGGAGTTGGGTTCCCAAGTGGCACCAGTGACCAAATCTCCGCTGAAGTTCCCTCCATCAACGTGGTGATCCACGCTAGGGCGAGAGTGACGATATGAAGGATTTTAATAGCAAGTTCGCTGAGTGCGGTCGGTCACAGCTATAGTTCGAAGATCAATCACTCCCTGCCGTGAAAGCTTTCTTCCTTCGGGAGGGCGATGACTGGCCAACTGGCTGGATAGAATCGAACGATTTTCTTGGGGCGAAAGCCCTCAAGGAGCATGCCGCACTGCACCTGGATCTGCACGCCGCTGCATCCGGGACGAACCGGCGCTTCGCCAATATTGAGGATGTTGCCGCCCTTGCGATCATTGACTGGATCGTAGGTCATCAGGCATTCCCTAGCGACAACGATATTTCCTTTCGGCGAAAGGTTGCCAGCCTCGTACTCGGATGTTGGCCAGCCGAGAGGTTTGGGATCGGGGATGGTGAATTCTTTGAACATCGCTGGATCGATCCCATCGAAAAATGTGATGGTGACGATCTTCTTCTTGTCGTCCACCGCATCGACCCAACCGGGCACACCGTGTTCGCGGATGTGGTTGCGATGGCGTTCTAGTTGGCGGGCAGATGCCTGCTTGCGGCTCTGTTCGTCCAGCCAGATCTGGAAAACTCGACCCGGCCCGTAGAGTGTCGCCCAGGTGAGGTTGAGCTGCACATCTTGGCCGGGTGCGATGCTTTCGAGTGATCCAAATCCATTGCCAAGAAACACGGTAGTGCTGGATGTTAGGTCGAAAGTTTTCTGCTCACCTGCCGGTTTTCCTTCCTGCTGGAGAGTTGCGGTCAGCTTCTTGGTGCTGAGATCGATCGCATCGATTTTCCAGGTTTGCTGTTTTCGGGCGTAGAATGTGAAATCATCTTCGAGTCGAAAGCCGCGGGTGAAATCGACTTCTGCTGAGGCGCGTTGGCCATTTTTCGCGTGGCGCTTGCCATTGCGCATCTCCCAGAAGCGCTCAGCTTCGGGTCTTGCGTAGAAGCGGCCGTGGAGGTGCGTCCCGAGTGGAATGTCCTTCAGGGTTGCTGGCTGGTTGTTGTAGTAAACTGTGCCGTAGGGAAGCATCGCGGCGTCGAGCGGGTAGTCGAAAATCGCTCGCTCCTGCTTGTCACTGCGATCGACGCGCAGCGTGAAGGTTCGTTCGAGGTGATCACATCCGATCAGTTCGCCCGAGATATAGCGGGAGAAATTCTCGGGTGGGAACTCGCCTTGCACGGGTTGAAACCAAGGTAAGGAGGTGTCTGGATCGCCGTCGGTGCGATACACCGGAGCCTCTTCCGCGGCTGCGAAGATGGCGGTTGTTAGGATGATGAACAGGGTTCGCATCATTTTTACTAAGCCACGACCTGAGAGATGGTTCCGAGGCTGTCTTGAAATTGCTCCGTTTCTACATCCATGCGCTGTAACATCGTCAGGAGCAGGTTGCTCAAGCGCGCGTCGCTGTCGACTGGGCGCCCGCAAATCTTGTAGTGCGAATTGGCATCAGCGACGTTGTAGTTGCCGATGGTTGGCAGGTTGTAATCGACGTGCTGGCCGTGTTTGACGCCGAGTTTTTTGCCGCCGGCGTAGATCGTTGGTAGGTTCGCGTTGCCGTGGCTATGTCCATAAGCCATGCCGCTGCCCCAGAGCACTTGCGTCGTGTCTAGCAAGCTCCCTTCGTCGTCGCTGTGCGCTTTGAGCTGCGCGAGGAAATAGCTGAGCTGCTCGATCAGAAATGTATCCGTCTCGGTGAGGCGGCGCAACTGCTCTGGATCGCCATTGTGGTGTGAGAGCCCGTGGCGAGCTTGTGAGATGCCGATGTCAGGAATCGCGCCGCCATTCGACTCGCTGCAGATCATGCAGGTGATCACACGTGTCATGTCGGTGCGGAGGGCAAGCACCATCAGGTCAAAAAACAGGCGGTGGTAATTTTGGACCTGGGTGTGGTCCATCTTGCGCCTGAACCGGTCCGCCTCGGCTTTCGGAATTTCAGGCTTCGGCACATCGAGCCAGGCGTTGGCCCGTTCTGTCCGCACTTCGACCTGCCGGACCGCGGTGAGATATTCGTCGAGCTTCGTACGATCTTCGGCACCGAGTTGCTTGTTGACCCGGTTGGCGTCTCCCGATACCGCATCCAGGATGCTGCCGCGGCGGGCAAGTCGCCGGCGGACAGCTTCTTTGCCACCTCGCTCCTCACCGAACATTTGGTTGAAGATCGAACTCAGATTGCGCTCGGCCGGAATTTGAATCCCGTCCCGCGACCAGGCGAGGGAATGCCCTTCGATGGCCATCTCCAGCGATGGGAATCGCGTGAACTTCCCTTGCACCTCTGCCATCAACTGATCGGCAGACACCGTGTTGCGGAATGCGCCGCCGCTGCTCGGGATATTTGCGCCCGTGAGCCATACCTTGTCGCAATTGTGGTGCTTGCCGAGCACCATCGGGTGGTGCAGACCGCTCATTGGCGTGATCTCGGGGCGGTGCTCCTGCAACGATTTCAGCGGCGTGGTCAGCTGGTAATCGGCCCCGGCCTTCTCAATCTGCCAGGTGAGGGTGTTGACACCATTCGGGATGTAGAGGAACACGCTACGTTTCGGCGAGGTCGGCTTCGGGAGGCCGGGTGCAGACATGCAATCTAGAAGCGGGAGCGCGATGCTCGCTCCGAGGCCACGGAGCACATGGCGGCGGCTGAGGTGCCATTTGTTGGTTTGGATGTTCATGTTGTTAGCTGTTAGCTACCTTTTCTGAAATAGATCGGAAAGCACGAAAGCTTCTACGATGTCTTTCACTCGGTAATCTTTATCACGGCTGACTTCGGCGATCGCTTTCAGTTCATCGCGATCCTCGAAGGTCACCGTGCGGCGCAATCCGTAGATGGCGAGTTTCTCGACGAACGTTTCGTTGAAGGCATCGAGGTCAGCCAGCAGTAGTTGCTTGAACTCCTCTGCATCCTTGAACGAACGCCCGTCGGGCAATTCGCCACTGGCATCGACCGGGGGATCTTCGCCGGTGCCCTCGACTTTTTCGTGTGTGCGCCATTCTCCGATCGCGTTGTAGTGATCGAACGCCAAGCCAAGTGGATCGATTTTCCGATGGCAGGAAGCGCAGCTGGGGTCGTGAGTGTGCGCTTTCAACTTCATCCGCAAAGTCGCCTTTGGCGCGTCGAGCGGGTTCGGCTCGATGGGATCGACGTTGGCTGGAGGGGGTGGGGGAGTTTTGCCAAAGATTGCCTCCGACAGCCACGCCCCGCGATGCACGGGCCGATGCCGTGTCCCGTCTGAGGTGAGTGACAGGACGGATGCCTGCGTTAGCAAACCGCCGCGGTGAGTGTCTGGCTTGAGTGAGACTCGCTGAAACTCGTCCTTGTTGACCGCGGGTAACTTATAGAATTTTGCCAAGCGCGGATTCACCATGCTCCAGTCGGAATCGATAAACTCACGCAAGCTCAGTCCCTTCTGGACGACTTCTCTAAAGAAGGCCTGTGTCTCGCCCACCATGCTCCGCTCGAGATGATCATCGTAGTTGGGATAGATCTTCTTGTCTGGCGGGAACATGCCGACTTTGCGCAAGTGCAGCCACTGCGCCGGAAACGAATGGGTGAAACGCTGGGCGCGAGGATCCGCCAGCATGCGTGCGACCTGGCGTTTAAGTTCACCCTGATCTCGAAGCTTGCCCTGCTCGGCAAGCTCGAACAATTCGGTGTCGGGCATCGTGCTCCATAGCAGATACGACAGACGTGAGGCGACCTCCCAATCGTTCAACACATGCCGCTCGACGTTTTCGTCGCCCTCTGCGATGAACAAGAAACTCTTCGAACAGAGAATTGCGGTCATGGCTGATTTCACGGCGTTGGTAAACGTTTCACCCGCGGCAATCTCACTTTCGACGATTGCGACGTAAGTATCGATTTCGCCGTCATACGGAGGGCGCCTAAATGCTCGCTTGGCCATGGCTCCTAGGCTGGCGCAGAGCTGCTCGATGTTGCCCTCCTCGCCCGGCATGTAGGTCGCCCGCCACTGTTTCACGTCGTCCGATAGGATCGGGCCGCGCACCGACATGGAGTCGAGGATCAGAACCGAGTGTCGCGGCTGGCCGTCGTCGCCGATGATTTTCATCTGCCAAGGCAGGCGCTCTTCTGCAAAACTGACAAAGGGTTTGTGACCGTGGCGCGCGGAACGGTGGGTGATATTGAGGTGTCCTGCATTGTTCAATAGGTGGATTGACGGGCCTCCGCTCGAGGCGAAATGGGAGCGAAACGTGATCGTGATTGGCTTGTCCTCGGCAGCGATGACATCTTGTTCGAACAGGACTCGGTCGAGATTGGGGGCGTACACTTGGAACCGCGGAGCATCCTGGCTGTCGGCCTTGAGCCCGCTCATCGTGTAGCTAAATTCATAGATTCCGGGACCTGTGTAGCGCAGTTCATGACCGAACGGGCTGCCGCCGTGGTGCAGGTCGCTTGCCCACAATAGCTTTCGCACCTTGTCGAGTTGGCCGGTTTCCTTGAGGCGTTCGTAGTGTCGATGGTTGGGGCCGACCGTTTCGATCAGTCGGCTTCCCTCGACATACTCGATTGGCTTTTCCGGATACGCCTCGGCCAGCACGATCTCTGCCGCGCTGATGTATTTTTCGAAGTGCGTTGCGGACAGAGTGAGCACGGAGCCAATCCGCTCGAAGCCATTCCACTCCGGATCTTCTAGTAGGCCGCCCGGATCCGATGCGTCGTAGTGCACACCGATGAGGTCGCGCATCGTGTTGACGTATTCTTCCCGGGTGAGGCGATTGTAGGAAACTCGATCCCGCTGCGCCATCCGTGCTGATTCGCCCTCTTTGATACGCGCAGCGAGCCACTCCACGATCGTCGCGCTCTCATCTGGCATCGGGCGGAGTTTCTCATCCTCCGGCGGCATTTCGCCTGAACTGATACGCTCCATCACCTCTGCCCATAGCGGGGTGTCTTCATGACCGACTTCGGGCGAAAGTTCGTCTAGTCGGAATTTACCTTTTTGCTTTTCTTCGCCGTGGCAACGGACGCAGTGTGAGTCTAGAAACGGCTGCAAGTCCTGCTCGAACGACGGCTGAGCCGACGTGATGGCTGCGTGGAAAATCAATCCAAGCAAAATGGAGTATTGGGAAATTCGGGTCATCGTCAACCTGGCTATTTGTGATCTGGGGGCAGGTTGTTGAGACCGCTGCCCGCGGTGTGAACCAAGACGATGGTAGGAGTTTTACTCATGGCTGATTGTTTCATCGGCGACTGGGAAGTCGAGATTGATTTGATTACTGATACTGGAGCGCTATCGAGATGCCATGACCAAAGCGAGATCAGAACGGGCTAGAGGTTTAGCTTCCGAGCTATCCTAGCTAGTCGACCTTTAATCCGCGGCGTGCTGAGGGCGATCCAGTGCCCCCTCATATTCTCCCCTAGATCGTGAATCGCGACGAAATCAGGGCTGGCAAAGCATCTGCTCGCAATTGATAATGAACTTCGAATCACATCCATTCCATTTCACATGAGGTTGATTCGGAGTTTTCCTCCCCCCGTCTTTCCATACACAGATCACAAATGACCCGATTGTGCTTCATGGCATTTGTATGCTTGGCTGCAGGAACTCTCTCAGCGGCAGAGCCGTTTGAGGAGTTTTTGGCGACGCATTGCGCGAGCTGCCACGGACCTGAGAAGGAAAAGGGCGACCTGCGGATCGATAGGCTCTCGCGCGATTTCAAGACTGGAGCCGATGGTCATCTCTGGGCGGAGATTGTGGAACGGATCAACTCCGGGGAGATGCCGCCGGAGGAGGAACCACGGCCGTCCGAAGGCGAAATCGCGGACGTTATCAGCCAGCTCGATGCACGCATCAGCGAAGGTCGCGCAGCGCGCATGGCCGCACGACCGCCGGTGGCGCACTACCGGCTGAGTCGACGCGAGTATCAGAACACGGTCTACGATCTGTTGGGCGTGCGCTATGATCCGGCCAAGCCGGGCGAGTTGAATGAGGATCCACTGTGGCACGGGTTCGAGCGTATCGGTTCGCAGCTCACGCTCGCGCCTTCTCATGTGGAGCGTTATTACCGCGCGGCCGAGACCGTGTTGGCGCGTGCGTTTCCAGAACAACCGGTCGAGGCGCGGAAGGTTCGCAAAACGGCCGCGGAGCTTCGCTACCGGGGCGGCGAGAAGCAGCAGGTTTACCTCGATCGCTTCGCGATCACGCGGCCACTGCGCTTTCTGATTTTTCCGGGTCGGGTGCAACCGGCCTTGTCATCAAACTGGTTCGGAAATACCGGGCCGGAGCACAGCGGGCTTTATCGGGCGAGGATGCAAGCTAGTGGAATTCGACCCCCGGGAGGGCAGTCAGCGCATTTGCGCATCGGGAAGGAAACTGGCGAAGAGAGCAATGATGGGTTGATCGAGCTGGATATTTTGGCAACGGAGGACGAGCCGAAAATCTACGAATTCGAAGTGTTCTTGGAGATGCCTACGAGCCTCCATTTCAATGTCGTGGCGACCGACATCATCGATCGGCAGAAAGGCGCGCACTACCGCAACGCGCTCTCTCAGCCGTTCTACATGTTCACCCACTCGAGCGAAACCCAGCTGCTGAATCCTACGGCTCCCAAGATGTTTGATGATGCTGGCAACGGCATCTTCTCGTCGGTGCTGCTGGATTGGATCGAGTGGGAGGGGCCGATCGTCAGCGAGATCGAACGTGCTACCCGTGAGGGTCTTCTGCCACGTGATGACGCCGCGGTGGAGGAGGTTTCGAGCCATTTGCTCCGCTTCGCAGAACGCGCTTGGCGCCGTGCTGTATCGGTGGACGAACTGGAGCCCTACCTTCGCGCTTACGCATCGGAACGCGTGGCCGGTGAGGACGTTCTGGCTGCGTATCAAGTGGCGCTTCTCGGAGTGCTGACCTCGCGCCATTTCACCTATCTCGTGGAGGGAGATGCACTGCCGCGCGAACAGTTGACGGATTTTGAGCTGGCCTCGCGCCTCTCATATTTTCTCTGGAGTTCGATGCCGGATCAGGCCCTGTTCGCTGCTGCTGGCGATGGCAAGCTGGCCGGTAATCGTAGTGGATTGGCAGCACAGGTGAACCGGATGCTGGCGGATCCTAAGATCGACCGCTTGATTGACGATTTTCCACGTCAGTGGCTCCAGTTGCATCGACTTGGGATGTTTCCGCCGGACGGCAAGCTCTACCCGGACTACGACGTCTGGCTGGAGGCGAGCATGCGCGAAGAGGTGGTGCACTACTTCCGCGAAGTCTTCGCCAACAACCTGCCCATCGACTCGTTCATCACCTCAGACTGGACGATGGCCAATCCACGCTTGTGCGATTTCTATGGTCTGCCCGAACCCAAAACCGCTGGATTTCAAAGAGTGTCTTTGCTGCCCGAGCATCACCGGGGCGGTCTGCTGACCACTGGGGCGATTCTCGGGCTCACTTCTGATGGCACGCGGCATCGTCCAGTGCATCGAGGGGTTTGGGTGAGCGAAGCGATTTTTGGTAAAACCCCGCCACCACCACCGGCGAATGTCGATCCGATTGAGCCGAATCCTCCTGACAGTCCCAAGGCGACGATTCGCCAGAAACTGGAAGCGCATGCGAAGAATGCAAACTGCGCCGCCTGCCACCGCAATATCGATCCGCTCGGTCTGGCTTTAGACCAGTACGACGCGATCGGCCAATGGCGTACGCACGAGCGCGTTGAGCAAGGCAAAGGAAGTGATCCGCCGGTTGATGCCAGCGGCACATTGCCCGATGGCAGCGCCTTTGCAAATGCAGAGGAGTTCAAGCAGTTGCTGCTCGCTGACCGCGACCGCTTTCTTGAAGCCTACGTTGAGCACCTTTGCACTTACGCGCTGCGTCGTGTTGTGACATTGGACGATCGGGAGGACATCCGAGCCATTGTTGAGGAGGCAAAAAAGAACCACTACCGACTGAAAGACATCGTCCGCAGCGTGGCTCTTTCTGACTTGATCCAAAAACGCTAACCATTCATTCCCATGAGTAATATCCAAACCAGTTCCTGGCTGATCGACCGCCGCCATGCATTGCGCGGGCTCGGCAGTTTCATAGCCCTGCCGTTGCTCGACTGCATGATGCCCGCGCGGGCTGGTGCCGCCGCCAAGCCGAAACCGAAGCGCAGTGTTTTCATCTACATTCCGAACGGAGTCAATACGCTCGACTACCAGATCACGACGCCTGGCGATGACTACACGTTTTCGCGCTCGCTCAAGTCGTTGGAAAAACACCGCAATGTCGTGACGCCGATCAGCGGTCTGCATCATCCTGGCGGTCTGGGGCATCATCACAACTGCCAGAAAATTTGGCTTACGGGAGGGACGATCGGCCCCACTGATCGCAACACCATTTCGGTCGATCAGCAGATGGCCGAAGTGACCTCGCCGCACACGCGGTTTCACTCTCTGGAGATCGCGAACAAGGGGGAATCGTTGGCCTGGACTGCGGACGGGATTCGCCTGCCGGGGATGAGCCGGAGTAGTGAGATTTTTGCCCACTTGTTTGAGGAACCCAAAGACGGCACAGCCGCCCAGAGGCGGGCGCTGCGGCGGAAGGGCAGCGTGTTGGATGCGAACCTAGAAGAAGTGCGCAAGCTGGAGAAAAAGATGGGAGTCGAGGACAAAGGTCGGCTCGACCAGTATTTGAACGCGGTAAGGGAAACCGAAATTCGCACCGAACGCGCTGATGCGTGGCTCGATATCCCCCGGCCCGAAATCGCGGAGGCGGATCGAAAACGAATCAAACGCGAGGTGCCGCAAACCCAGGCAGGTGAATATTTTCGGGCGATGTATGACTTGATCGTACTGGCATTTCAGACCGACGCCACGCGCGTTGCCACCTTCAGCAGCGGTATGGAAGGTCAGGGCTTAGCGATTCCCGAGCTGGGAATTTCACAATCGCGCCATGAATTGAGTCACCACAACGGAGATCCTGGCCACATGGAGAAACTCACCCAGAGTGATACCTTCGCGGTCGAGCAGTTCGGCTATTTAATCTCGCGCTTGGCTGAGACCAAAGACCTCGACGGTCGCCCGCTGCTCGACACCACGATGGCCTTGTTCGGCAGCGGAATGGCTTACGGGCACAGCCACGGCAATGCGAACCTACCCCTTGTCCTCGCTGGAGGAACAGGCCTTGGACTCAAACATGGCAGGCACCTGGATCTCAATCAGGGTCACTTCGATGGCTATCGGCTCGATGACCCCGGTCACCACTACCGTCTCTGCGGTCGGCCGGCGAATGGCGACGCCCACATGAGCAACCTGTTGCTGACAATGGCGCAGAAGATGGGTGTTGAATCCGCTCGCTTCGGGGATAGCAACCGTGATTTGGAACTCGGATGATGCGCCGCGCCTGCTCTATCTGCCTTCTGGTTCTACTTTGTGCGGGAAACGTCGTCGCTGCGGATGACGAGCCATTCCGCCCGCAGCCCGGCAAGTTCCCGCCCATCGAAGAAGCTAAATCCTACCGAGGTGAACTCGTCTTCGTCGATCACGTGAACCGGCGCGGAAGCCTGCGTCTGCATGTGGATGGCCACTACCATGAAGGCCGCTTGCACCATTTCGCGATGCTGCCCTACGGCATGATCCGTTACCGTGGAGCTCCTGCCGAGTTGCGAGATATTCCAATCGGCACCGTCTTGTATGGCCGCTTCTACCTGCCGCCAGATTCTAGGACCTCCTCCGTCCCCAAGGTCGGGGGTGGACACGTGACCGCGCCGCCTGAGAATCACGCGATCCTACTGGAAGACGGCCCGAGCCTCTGTCTACGCGAAGGCAAAGCTTGGAAGCTGAACGAAGTGGAGATCAAAGGTGCGGAAGCCCAACTCGTCGCCAGTCTGGATCGAAAGCCAGGCGGCGAAGGGCTCGGCGGTGAGCACAAATTGACGGTCGACGGCTCGACTCGCATCTGGCACGGACGCGAATTGCTTGGACTCGACGACCTGATCGCGGATGGAACCTGGCCGGCCACAGGCAAGAAGGGCTTTGGCGGGCAAGCCATTCAGCTTGGGCTCACTTGGCACCCGCGCTACCTTTACCAACAGTTCCACGTCGCCGATATTTGGCTGGACGAAGCTGCGATGAAAGTCGCTGGCGAGCGCCAACGTGGGCAACATGTCCGCCACATCCGCATGCGCTGGATGCCTGCACGGGTCGACGCTGTAGATCACGGAAAGTTTGGGGACGCGACGATCACTATGACCCTGTTTGGTGGCATGGACGAGTCGCTCTATGCCGACTTCAAGCCAGATATCGGCGCGAAGATGGCTGTGGCTGAAGACACGCTACGCACTTGGTGGCCTGATCACGACGGCATGGATGGCAATATCACCGCGGTAGAAAAATCGGATAAGAAACCGGCATTCGGCAGCAGCGGGATCAAGCTGCGACTTCACGTGCCGCTGGTATTGGAAGGTTTCCGTCCGGGTCGCATCGTTCGCATTCGTCCGCACAATTGGCCCAACGTCAAGCCGCCGGTGGAAGAGCTTGTCGGAGGATTTGAAGATCGCTGGCCGAGCCCGAAAATTTTTGATAAGTGAGTAAACGCGCCCCAGCAAAATTACTTCATATGCGTCAACCTCCTCCTATTGCGCCACTCAGCCTCTCTCCTATTCATCTTGCCCAGCTGGGTGTCCTAATACTACTGTTCGCCAGTGAATAAGAGCACCGAATGCCATACTTGCGGTCATTAAGGCTTACGGCGCCGAAAGCCGATCCCGGACTATCGTGGCCGATTAACGGACTGTCGTATGTGATCGCATTCATGGGGCCGTTGTCCGCGAGTCCAATTGTCGGCATGATTACCGGAGATTGGCGCGCAGTAGCAATCGGGATCCTCGTTGGAGCTGGGATCACATTTTTTAACGCATTGTGGAGCGATAGGTTCGTCGATTCATGGATTGCCAGACACCAGCAACGGCTACAGAAGGGGGGGGCAAGGATACTCGCCAACATTGTTGCATTTGCGTGGGCAATCATCCTGTGCGCACTCTCGATGTATGCTCCAATTGCTATCTTAGGCAGTTCGCTATTTTATGAGAGCAATTGACAATGCTTCGTCACCCCGCGAGTGCCGGTGCGTGCACTTTGATGTGAACACAGAAAATTAGAACATGGCCTACGTTGCACATCCGAGATACGGAACGGCTCCAAATATCAAAGGACTCGATCCGAATCCTGACACTGACGATGTCCACCGGCACTACAATACAAACTTCTTCACGAAGAGCTTCCAAGGCCTTAGCGAACTCGCGCTGGGTCACCTCGGCGGCAAGCTCGATCTCGACGCGCTCTTCGTGTTCACTAACCGCCGCCGCACGCGCGTCAAACTACTCTAGCGGGAGGGCACCTCCGAAAACCTCATGCGGGCTGGAGCTTGATAAAATCCCCGCTGTCTTCGTTGCTAAAGCGCCCACTATGACCAGATCGCTTAGCGTTTATCGCCTCGCCAGCGGGAATTTTCTCTGCGCCCCATTTCCACAGCAGGTTTCCGGAGGTGCCCGGAAGTGATCGAAAGGTTGCCCGAGAACGCGAACGCCGAACAGGCTGCCGAGCTAACTCCAGCCCGAATAGCAGCAGCCCGCCGCGTAGCGGAGGAAGCGGCATAGGTCAATCAGGTCAATGATCGTTTACGGACAAGGAGCGAAGGCGAAGCCGATTTTTTTGGCGAAGGTTAGTCATCTCGTAAGTGATGACCGCGCGCCGGCAGAATACTTACAGCTTACAGCAGATTGCGAAATTTTTCGGCTGAGGCTGGTAGCTCGAGGGATTAGTCAGGAAAGCGTGCTGAAAATATATTCTGTAGCACGACTATCACCGGGAGGATGCGTGATACCCCGGCTCAATAAATGCATCATACGCAGTTGTGTGTAGCTCCGGGGAGCGACGACGCTTTAATGGGGCCCGATCACGGAGATCGGGAGGAATCTGTAGGTGTCTACAGAGGGCACTCTAGCGAAAGAGCTTTAATGGAGCCCGATAACGGAGATCGGGTGTGAACCGCGGCTCTTGAACTTGCTGGGTGCCACTGATGTGTCTTCAATGGGGCTCGATCACGGAGATCGGGTGAAGCTGGGTAGGCTAAGTCGTTGGGTATGAGTGAGGGCACTGGCCAAATTCGCGAACCCTCGGCAAAGTAGGCATTCATGAGACGCATTTCGCCGCAGTGAATGTCTAGCAATCTAAGGATGATGCACTTAGAGCTTCCTCGAACCTCTCTAGAGATTTGTGGATGCTCGGGGTTCGCGCTTATGTCAAAGATCTGAGGCTTCGGGAACGAATGTCCCGAGGCCGTAGTGGGAAGCGTAGCCTAGGGCGAGGAGACCTGCCACCGGTTTTGCAAACGTGAGTCGAAGGTCGAAGCGGAGTGACCGTGGGGGCTGAGGTTTACTCGCAGACCGCTTCGCCTCATAGTTGCGGAAGTTCTTCTCTTTCCAGTTGACGATCTCCACCCCGATGGGCGCGGGTAGACCGCGCTGGGAAAGCTCGGACTTTACGTTCTCTTCCACGGTGTATTTTCTCCGTAGATGGCGGGATGGGACGAAGGGGGTGTGACTGACCCATTGGGTCGCACTGGCGAACGGGGGGAAGTCAAAGTCGTTGCGGTTGCCAAGACCAGCTAAGGTCACGAACATCACCCGCTTGATGTGCTTGGAGTAGATTCGGGAAATCAGGGTGAGAGCTGCTTCCTCTTCCCGCTGGAACCCATGCTCGATGGTGGTGTGGACGAGGAGATGATCGAGACGCCCGTCGGCATCGAGATCGAGCGGGACGATGTGGGCGTGCCGATGTCCTTTCAGGGGTTTTCCTTCACCGTCCTTGCCACTGATGGCCGGACATCTCCTTACCACCTCCTCCTCGCCCAGTTTCGAGACGAGCCCAGCGTGGAGCCATTCAGCGTAGGGGAGGGCGTTAGCCATCTGGGGAAGAACGTCACCTTTTCCCGTGTCTGTAGACAATGCCAGGAGGGCGGTGTTCATATTGTGCCGCCCCATAGTACTCCGCGTGATCCCTTGAGAGGTCGCGCCGGAGTGAGCTGTCGCGCCGGTTTCGATCCCGTAGGCGACCATAGATGTGCTTGGTGGGTGGCTCCATGCCGCTTGACCGAGAGCCGGTGTGTCGAGCAGGAGGCAATCAACGACGGTGGGAGGAAAGAGTGCGGTGACTTTCTTGCTTTGGGCGGGCGTGGGCTTGTCTCCCAGATCAGCCAAGGCGCTCGCCAATTGCGCGTCTCTCCACCTCGAGTAGTCAGTCGGCGGATCCGTGCACAAAAGCTTCATGAGTGTTGATCTCGGGTTATGGTTATCTATCGAATCGACCGGCCTGATGGGGAAACTGTTGGGCTCGGTGTCGGCTTGCAACACCTCGCCTTCGACCCAGCTCTCACTCCGACCCAGATAACCTACACGCACGACAAGCTCCTTCAATAGAGCCTGCTCCGCCTCATCGAGAGAAACATCCTCCCACATCACACCGATCCAATCCCCCCGGGCAGAGACGAACGCATCGATTACCTTATCCGACTTCCGGTTGTTGCTCATGTAGTGCCTCGTGTGTCCTCTGGTGGGGGCTTCGGGCAGGCGGTAGCGGGGATGGGAGGACGATAGCGATTCAATCAGCCGCCGCGCCTCTGTAGGGATCTCGCCGTCGTCCCAGCCGAGCTTGGTGAATCCGGTAGCGAGGAGAGCCCGAAGAATCCGCCACGGGCTGGGTGGCCACTCCACGTCCCCCTCGTTGACGTGACGGCCCCAAGGGGTGGCGTGGTAGCGTCCGCCCACGATATTAAACCGGATCGCGACCATTGTTATTCAGCGCCAATTTTGGAGGCCTTCTTCTTCGCTTGCTTCTCTACGTAGATCACCGTCTCCCGGGTCATCTTGTCCTTGCAAGCGTCGATAGCTGCTGGCAGATCGGCGATGATGTCGGCGAGTGCTGGAAGGGGGAATTCTACATTGGTGGCTGTGAGGGAAGCATCGTCGGCGACTTCGAGATAGCAGGCAGTGCGCAGTCGGAGATCGCTGTCTAAGAGAGCCCGCACCTTGAACAGTGCGAGCAAGATGAGGAGGTTTGTAACATCGTCGCCAAGCCCGTATCCACGGATCTGCGCTAGGTCGATGTTGAAGAAAGCGGTTATCTCCTTGGCTGTGAATTCGTCACGGTGGAAAGGAACGTGGCCGAACCCTTTTTCCGCAGTTAGACCTTTTTTTTCATCTTTCTCGGGATTGACTTGGTCTTTTTTGACTCCGCCAGATGCCGCTGTCTGGACACCATGCGCTTCGATGAATGCAGACATGGCACGCTCGACTCGGAGCCGACCTCCCGTGATTTCACCCTTAGCGATGAAAACGCCGTGGAGTAGGCTCCCGATATCGTATTTGAGGAGGGTTTCGACGAAGAGTTTCCGGTTGATTGGGCGGTTTTTCATCGCATCAAACTTGCCGACCAGCTTGTCGAAGAAGCTTTTATCCTCACTCTCAAGGATGTAGGGGCTGTTGATGCGGTGGGATTCAGTGACGGAAGATGTGAGGTAGTTACCGTTCTCTTCCACGCGGATGTAGCTGATGCCCGTGACAGGTTCGACTAGGTCGCACTCGGCCTCACTCCAGCAGGTAGCTTCCAGGTGGTTGGCCATGCTCTGGCAACTCTCGACTAGGAGGGCGGTGCCACCGTCGGGTGCCTGGAAGGTCGCGGCCCCGAGGTCGGGGAAACCGGTCGGTTGAAACCGCGTTCCCTGGCAAGGGCGCAGGCTGACTGCGAAGAGGATTTTGTGGATCTCTCCGATGGGGGATAAGTCTGTCTTCATAATTTTAGCTCTTCGTTTGAGTCGTTATTTTCGGTGGACAGAATTTCTAGTGAACCCGGTTTGATTACCTTGCGGTAGAGGCGGCTGACAGAGGCTGGGTGACAACTGAATGAAAGCGAGGCGGCTAGGCGGCGCGCCAGCCTACTGTCGCCGTGGAGTTCGCGGACGACAGGGTAGAGCCCGCTCGCCTTGAGCCTCCTGATAGCAATTTGGGAGGCTCCTCGAAGATCTCCCGAAGCGAGGCGGCGGAGCGTTTCAGAGTCCATCCTAACCTTCATATCGTGACCCTCGATCCGGACTCTACCGATCGTCGCAAGGCGGATTACGGCGAAATTCGAGGGGATGGCTGCTGAGAAATCGGGGCGATGGATCGGGCGCGGCACATCCTTCCAGCGGACCGCGGAGAGGAAAGGTATGAGGCGCAGGATTTTGTCGTCTTCGGTGTCTCCTCGGAGGAACTGGGCAATGGTATCCAGGTCGCGGACTCCATGTGGTTGGATGATCCGATCGTCCTCGATTTCCTGCGAGACCAAGGTCCGCCTGCGGTTCACGATTCCGACGAGGTCGTCGACAAGATTGATACCCTTGGCAACCAACCTGCGTTGTTGGTCTTTAAACGCATCGTCCCTCTGTAAGAAGAACGGCTGCTGGGGCCTGCCGGCGACTGGGAGCCAAAAGCTCTCCATGCTGTGTTGTGATGCTAGTGCAGAGGCGAGATGGAACTCGGTGGAGCCATCGTCCATGAGTTGCAGCCATTCGGGAGAAATTGACGGCAGTGGCCTCGCCTTTTTTCCCAACACGAACTTTACCGATGGGATATGCTGGAGCAGGGCATCGGAAATCGCCGCCGCCAATCTCCTCCAGTTCTCCCCGGACTGACCCTGTTGGCAGCACCTGAGAAGGCTCTCTTGCGCATTCCGTGAGGCGACCCGAATCGATTCAGGAGCCCGTTTGTCTGCGCCCATGGTCGAGAGTCGATCGACCCAAGGAGCAACCTCATCGAGGAGATTTTGATGGGGCTGTGCGGCGACTTTCCAGCGCCCGAGCGGCGTTGCAATATTCGACTTTCCATGCCGAGTTAAGTATCCGAACCGTTCAAACTCGACAATGCCTCGGGAAACCCCTAAACGTGCCACCGAACGAGCGAATTCGGTAGCACTTCGCGCCGTTTTGGTTCCCACACGCCCTCGCCCTTCTCTCAACAGAGATCTAACTTCGACAAGGCTGGCGGGATTGCGCCAAAGCGGCATCCACTGCTCTCCTCCATCGCGCTTTTCGTCGAAGGTTATCGAAGCTCCTCCTGCCGCCGTCGATCGAAAGGCAAATGGCACCGATGATCCTGTGAAATTGGAGACATCGTAGGAGCGGGTAGTGCTGGATGCGAAGAGGGTGGCTCCCTCCAGCATAAGCAAGAAGTCCCACGGATTATGAAGCGCATCGCCTTTGAAGCCTGCCGTGCCGTTCGGGCGCGATCCGACTCCGCCCGGTGAGAACTGCCCGATGCTTCCTCTATTCAAATTACACGTGGGTGTTCCATGGAGTGCCCCTCTGAGGAGATACCTAGTAGAAGCGAATGATCCACCGTCTGCGTCACCAGTATCAAAAAGTTCACCAACGCGCTGCATAAAGTTGTTCGCAAACTCCAAATTCCCGTCGTTCCCACCAGAACCGAGCATCGACGGAAACACGGCTCTCTGCCCTCCTACAAGATCCGGTTCGAGCATAAATACAGCGTCCATCCATCCACCCAGCTCGCCGCTCAACAATTTCTTGCACGTTAACCTAATTTCTTCTCTCTCTGGATCTGTCGGCTTCTTGTTTATACGATCTCCAAGGATGGCCTTCGCTTTCTTTATTGCGTGACGGTAGTTGCCAAATCGACTCGCCTTTGATTCTTCTAGAGCGACGAGAGCTTTCTGGGCTGATGGCTTAGGAAAGAAACCACTTCCTCTGTTCCATGGAGACATGAAAGGCGATGGAGAGTAGGCCGACAAAAAGAACTGTTCGATCTCGTCGATGCCT
>JBLHKE010000018.1:0-26026 GCA_047619485.1 Verrucomicrobiales bacterium
AGAGTGGCAACGGTGGGAACTTGAATCCATTGCATCGAAGTTAAGTTAGTTACCAGATCATGAAGAAGACCCAACGATTCCTCGGGCTCGGCACCCTCTTGTGTGCTGCGCTTACCATTTTTTCGCCCTTATCTTCCCAGGCGCAGCGCGATCCCTTTGCGGGCTTGGACGGCCGACGTATTGTCGCCCAACCAGGACCAGCCGGTGCCGCCCGAGTAGCAGCAGCCGTCGCCACCGCCGCCCCATCGCAACCCGGTCAGCCAGCCACGCCGGGCAAACCTGGTGCGAAAGTGAAGACCACTGAGGAACTCACTGTTGAGAAATTTCCCGCGCTGACCTTCGATCGCCGCCAGTCGATCATCCTCAAGACCTGGGCGTCGCCGTGGCCGATCCCGATCCCTGAGCCCGACCCAGAAGTGGAGGCTGAGCGCCTTTTCGAGGAAGCGAAAAAGCAGAAGATCAATGATGACAAGGCGACGGCAGTCGCGAAGGCGGCGACTGAGGCCGACGAGGCAGCGCGCAAGGCGGCCGGTGACGATGCGGAGAAACTAAAGGCCTACGAAGCGCAGAAAAAGACGGCGGCCGATGCGAAGGAAAAGGCCGAGGAGACCAAGGCGGCTGCGGCAATAAAAGCCGAGGCGGCGCAGAAACTCGCCGCGCAGATCGACGGCACGCTGCGCAATTTTCAGCGCGATGTGACGCTCGGCCAGTGGGACAAAGTGCACACCTTCTTCAACGGAGGCGAGGTCTTCAAAGACGAGTCGAATGCGAAGAAGATGTATGCGCTGTTCCTCACCAAACTCGTCCAGACGCCGAACGGCACGCCAGCCTTCCTCAACCCAGTGCTGCCCATCAAGCCCGGCGTGAATCCGTCCAAGCCGAAACCGCAGCCGCAGCCACAAGCGAACCGTGGTCGCAACGGTGGGATGTTCGCCGAGAAGAACGTGTTCCAGCCCGACGATGTGTTGGCAATCGCCGACGCCTCGCCGACCAAGCTCACCAATCGCTCGCACTCGGGCACTCTCGGCATGCTCCTGCAGCAATCGCTCGCCAACGGCAACTTCCTCGACCAGCTGATCGCCAAGCTCAATGGCGGCACCCGCTGGCTCGGTGGGACCGAAAAGGAACCGCGCATGATGGCGGCGCGCATCCTTATCGGTGCCGGACGCCCGGTCGAGGCCGGCCAGTTCCTGCCGACGCTCGAGGAGGCGAAGGAGACCAAGGACATCGAGGCGCTCAACCTTACCGCCTACTACTTCCTCACCCGTTACGGGGTGCAGCCGAAGAAAGAATATTTGGAGAACGGTTGGGAGGCGACGCAGGCCGTACTCGCTGCCAATGTCCTCAAGGATGAACAGAAAGATGAGGCGCTCAGTCGTGCCGTCGAGCTCGCGCCGAAACTCGAGGAACAACTCGGCCAGGCGTGGCTGGGTGAGAGCTTCACCAAGAACGAGGCACGCGGGCGCGAGGTGCTCGCCGCGATCGGTTCTGCAGCTTCCAAGGGACGCGGTAACCGCATGTCAGAGCAGCGGTTGAAGCAGCTTGAGCTGCAGAAGACCGCGGTCGATGCTCTCCTTAGCTTGAAAGATCTCGACCTCTCGAAGTGGGCGAACTCGCTCAATCTCCTCGCGCTCAACTGGCTCGGGGAAGGGGAGTATTCCTACCAGTTCGATCAGTCGAGCAGCAGCACCGGCATGCAGATGCAGTGGGACAACTACGGCAACATGTACTACGTGCGGGACAGTTCGAATGCCAACTGGCTCCAGCAGAACCGCGGCAACGCACCACAGCCGATCACCTCAGGCCTGCTGCTCGAGGTCAAGCCGGGCGACAAGTGGCTCGCGCAGGTCGACCCGAGCCTGCAGCCGAAGTTCGCCATGAGCTACGCGCAGCTTTTCCTCAAAGTCAGCGAGGAGGAGAAGGCCTACCCGTACATCGAGATGCTCGCCAAGACCCACCCCGCCCAGTCGCTCAAGCTCGCCAACGAATTCATCCAGGTGTGGACACGCAACCACGATCCTAACAGTGATCGAAACCGCAGCTACCGCTACGGCTACATGTATGGCTACAACCAGCGCGCCGACGCTATCCCGCTGACGCGCTCGAAGCAGGCGCGCAACGTTAAGGAACTCAGCGAGTGGATTGCCAAGCTGCGCGAGCTGCCGATCGGCGACCTCAAGGAGGACGTCCTGACCAAGGCCTTCACCACCAGCCACAGCCTCGCCGAAGTCTACAAGCTCGACGATATCGAGCGCGTGTTTGGCGGCATTGAGGAACTCAAGCCGAAGACCATCGCCGCCTTCGTCGAGACCATGCGCACCAACCTCCTCACGGTGTGGCGCGACCCGAAGGTCCAGAACGCGAAGAAAACCAAGCGCGTCGACAAGGAAATCCAGGCCGAGGTGAAAAACGGCTACGTGACTGCCTTCAACGTCATCTTCAACGCTCTCGAGGCCTACCCGGATTCGTGGCGCCTACAGCTTGCCAAGGCGGCCGTCCTGACCGACGAGAACAACTTCAAAAACGACAACCTCAAGGATTCTCAGGGCTTCGCCATCCGCCGTGTAGACGCGTTCAAGGAGTTCGCCAAGGCGGCCGACATGTATGCGAAGAAGCTAACGGATCTCGCCGAGGACGAGGAGGCTTCGGACGTCTACGACATCTGGTTCTACGCGGCTCTCGGCGCAAGCGACATCGGTGCCATCCAGGATCACCAGCAGCCGGTGCCGGGCGAGTTGGCGAAGATCAAGACGGCGATCGAGGCACTTCCAGGGCTCGCTGCCGAGCGCCACATGGCACGCTTCGCGAACAACCTCTCCTCGCGTGTCAGCTCGGTGAAGGCGGAGTTGAAAAACCGTTACCTGACGAACGGCATGCAGATCGCCGGTCACCACAAGCAGGCACTGGAGGCGAAAAAGCTCTTGGAATACTATGACGACCTTGTCACTGAGATCGAACTCGTGACCGAGGTCGACGGCGGCGGCACAGGTAATGAGGTGGGGCATGAGCAGCCCTTCGGCCTGTTCGTCAACATCCAGCACACCAAGGCGATCGAGCGCGAGTCTGGCGGGTTTGCCAAGTACCTACAGAATCAGAACAACGGTAACTACTACAACTACGGCCGCCCAAGTGAGAACTACCGTGACAAGTTCGAGGACTCCGCGCGTGGCATCCTCGAGGAACACTTCGAGGTGCAGTCGGTGACCTTCCACTCGGACAAGATCAAGTCGCGCGGGATGGACAAGGAGGGCTGGCGTGTCACGCCCTATGCCTACATCCTCATGAAAGCCAAGAGCCCCGAGGCGGACATGGTACCGGTTCTCAAACTCGACCTCGACTTCCTCGATACCTCCGGTTTCGCCGTATTGCCGATTGGCTCCAAGCCGTTAGCGGTCGACGCGAAACCAGCCAAGCCGGCGGGGCGCAACGTCAGCGACGTTAAGATCACGCAGACCCTCGATGAGCGCGAAGCGAAGGATGGTAAATTGAAGCTCGAGATCAACGTCAGCGCCCACGGCCTTGTCCCGGAGCTCGAAGACCTGGTTGACCAGAACGTCGGTGAAGACTTCGAGATCGTCTCGGTTGATGACCAGGGCTTGTCGCTGTCGAAGCTCGACGCCGAGTCCGAGGTGAACTCTGTCATCTCCGAGCGCACTTGGCTCATCGAGATGAAGGCGAGTGAGAATCTCGTCACCGCGCCGACTTCCTTCACCTTCCCGAAGCCGATCGATGATCCGAAGGAGCTGGTCTACCAGCGCTACGACGATGCTGACCTCGCCGCTGCGGAGCCGACGGTCTCGCTGATCGAAGAGTATGCGCCGGGCGAGTTCCCGTGGTTGTGGGCAGCCGTCATCGCGGCCGCCGCGTTGATTTTCTTGATTGGAGCCATCATCCTGTGGCCGAAGTCCGAGGAGGTCGCGAAGAAGAGTGGTCGCTACGAGTTGCCGGATGAGATCACTCCTTTCTACGTCATCACCCTGCTGCGCCGCATCCGTGAGGAGAACAACCTTAAGTCCGACACCCTTGGCCAGTTGGATGAGTCGATCGCGAACCTTGAGAAGCACTATTTCCTAGACGAGGCCAGCGAGGAACCCGACCTTAAGGGCATTGCCGAAGGTTGGATCCAGAGGGCGGCGTAGGCGTGCGTAGCCTTCGGTGCAGGCTAGAAGGTGGGTGGGAAGGCTACGCGGGTAGCTGATTTCGCCAGAAATTGGGCGCACGTCCCAAGACCATCGCGCCGCCGAAAACGTTCGTCCAAACTCTGGTGAGATCAGCTACCTTCATCTCTGTTTTGTCCGACGGCCTCTTTTGGCTATGTCCGCCTAAGCGTTTTTTGATAGCCAGTGCGCGACCGAAATCTAAGGGCGTTTGGCGTGTCGTCGAGAGCGCAGGCCATGCGCAGACGGGCGCAACTCGAAGGTCACCATGCGCGTGCCCTTGTCGACGCGGGCGTGTTGGATGCGGTGCATCATGTAGAGGCCGCCCTGGTAGGCCTCCATCGGGTTGCCGCCGAAGTTGACGATGTACTGCGGGTTCTCGAAACCCTGCGTCTCCCACTCGAACTCGCGCCCGTAGAAGCTCATCAGCGGTGCGCGCCGGTTGGGGCTGCAGATGGAGCGGCGGTTAAGGCGGTGCGGGGTGCCGAAGGCGTTGGTGAAGCGTTTGGTGTAGCCCTTGGTCTTGTCGCGGCCGTAGTAGAGGTGCCCTAGAGCACGAATTCTTCGGGCACGCCGTTTTCGCGCAGCGGCCGCATCTTGTCGGCGATGGTGGTTAGCGCCTCGTCCCAGGTGACACGCTTCCACTTGCCCTCGCCGCGTTTGCCGACGCGCTGCAGCGGGTAGAGCAGGCGCTCGGGGTAGTAGGTGAACGAGATCATGCCCTGAGCCTTCGAGCAGATGTTGCCCTTCGAGTTCGGGTCGAGCGGGTTGCCGTCGATGCGCCGCACGCGGCCGTCCTGCACCCAGCCGACCACCCCGCAGTGTGTGGTGCAGCCGAAGCAGATAGTCGGCATGGCTTTGGCCTTGGTGTAGTCGATCTTGGTCACCGGGTCGTTCGGGTCATCGAAGTCGCCGAACTGCAGCGCGTCCGAGGGGCAGGACGCCACGCAGGCCGGGCCGAGGCCGACATCGGTGCGGTGCTGGCACATGTCGCACTTCTCGGCGACCTCCTTCTCCTTGTTTAAAAAAATGCGCCGTAAGGGCAGGCGGTGATGCACTCCTGCTCGAGGTCGCAGCGGCTCTCGTCGATCAGCACCCTGCCGTCCTCACCGCGCTTGATGGTAGTGCTTGGACAGGCTTTCAAACAAGGTGCGTCCTGCCACTGCATGCAGATGGGCGGCGCGAAGGCCAGCGTGACGCGGTCAGCTTGCGGGCGTTCGAGGTAGCGCACCCGCATGCGGAAGCCGCCGAGCGGCACCTCGTTCTCGGTCTTGCAACTGACGCTGCAGGCGTGGCAACCGATGCAGCGGCGCAGGTCGATGAGCATCCCAGCTCGTTTGCGGTCCTTCTTAAATTCCGGGCCGATCTTCTCCCATGCTAGTGTTACAGGCATAAGTGTAGTGGTCGGTTGGGCAAGCAACAATCGCGCCCAATTGACGATCTTATTACACCAGCTTCCAGAAGTCCCTGACCCGCTGGAAGGTATTGAGATTACCGTCGTGGCAAAATTGTAGAGACAGAGAATGAGTGTGGATGAGATCGGCAGGCTGCAGTGCCGATTGGAGTGAGGTCTTTAGGCTTCTGTAGGGCACCCGTCCTACACTGTTTGGATCCTTCGCACCTTTGGTGCTGGGTCGCAGCTAGACGCTAGCCAGAGACATCGCCGCAGTGGGTTACTCCGATGCCGAGTTCATGTGCCATCGCCGAGCGAGCTAGCAGTGCCTCGCGGGCGGCTGCGGCATCGTTGGCGTAGACGACTTGCACGTGGTTGGAAGCGTGGCGGCCGATCATCTGATCACGGCTGACCCCGTGGAAAACCCCGTGCATGATCGGCCATTCTTTAGTGGTGGCTTCGAGGCGGCGTTGGGTTTCTTCCTCGGGCAATTCGGCGACGTGACCGAGGCCGATGTCCATTTCCAAACAGCCGTAGGAAACGTAGATGCGGCTCCAGATGATGTGGCCGGGCTTGGCGACTCCGGAACAACCGGCACCGCCCTTGGGAAAATACATTTCTGGTTGGCGGTTGCCACGGCTGCCCGCGATGCCACCGATGTGATGGGCAGGTGGGGCTGCGCCACTGATTTCAAGCACCCAGATGTAGTCGTCTGTCGTGCCGCTGCGATCGATATCGGCCCAGCGCAGGTCGTGCAAGGTGGTTTCGACCGGCTCGCCGAGGGCTTTGTGGACACGGTTGATGAGGAGGGCGTCAAGGCCGGCACACTCGTCGACCTCGTTGAAGTGAGGGATGGGTTCGCCATCGGCGATGACGGAACCATCGGCGCGTGTCACTGGCGGTCGCTCGGAGTTGTTGAGCAAGCCCTCGGCCAGATCGGAAGCGGCGCACATGTCTTTCAGGCCGAGTTGGTATTGGATGCCGATGGCGTCGCAGCCGAACTCGTCGGCTAGACGCGCGGCGGCGAGATACATTTTGCACTGCTCGATGACTGACTCGCGGGTGAGGCCGTGGTCGAAGTCGAATTGGAATCCGCGTTCGGTGAGCCAAGTGAAGACGGCCTCGGCCTCGACGTCGGGGACTTCGCTCATCGCAAACAGGAGTGCGCTCTGCGACAGTCGTTCTTTGAACACTCCGAGCGGGAATAGCAGTTCGTCGGGGATGATCGCGTTGTACATGCCCATGCAGCCCTCGTCGAATACGCCCATAATCGCGCGGGAATTGCGGAATTTTTCGGCGAGTTGCTTGCCGGTCGCCTCGGCATCACTGCTGCCTGTCTGGTAGGGATGGCAGTGCGATAAATCGCGCTCGAGGTTACAAGTTTCTAGCCAGGTGCGCAGTTTCTCACCTACTTCTCTGTCGCTGAAACTTTCGGCCGCGATGGTCGAGAACGGGGTGTCAGCTTTGATCAGGCAGCCATTTAAGTTGAGCATGCCGACCAGCCCTGGCCATTGCCCCGACCAGTTGGCAACGGTCAAAATCGCTCCACTGTGCCCGATCAATCCTGGGAGGATGTGGTGGCTGTATTGCCAGACGCTCTCGGCGACGATGATCGGCACGCTGCGGTCGATGCCGGCGAAGGTTTCGAGGCAGCGTTTTTGGGAATCGAGGAAGCCGTGGCCTGCTTCCTCGTCGAAGGCGTGCAGCCGTTCGACCTCGACACCCAGCTCGTTCAAAGCTGCGGTGAGTTCGGCTTCCATCGCTTGCTGGGTTGGCCAGCAGAGGCGGTTGGCGGGGCCGCGGGCATCGCCGCTGGCAGCTAGGTAAACTTTTTTCATGACGTGATTTTGAGTTGTTGCAGACGTTGTTCGACGAGCTGGCGCTCGGCGGCGTTGAAGTGGTGGAAGGGGGCGGCCATGAAATCGTCGCAGATGCCGAGCACGGAGAGCGAGCACTTGAGACCTTTGATGATGGCGGAGCCATAGTGCCCGATGCTGTAGATCGCGCTGCTGAAGGCCATGACCTGAGCGCTCAACTCACGGACACGGGCGAGGTCGCCGCACCTGGCTGCGTTGTAGAGGCCGACATAGAGCTGCGGGTGGACGTTGGCACCGCCGTTGATGCCGCCGTGGCCACCTAACAAAACCACCTCGGCGAGCAGTTCTTCGGGACCGACCAGCAGCGACCAGTCGGGGCGGCACTCGGCGGCTAGATACTGCATTCTGCGGAAATAGACCAGGTCGCCGGAGCTGTCTTTCAAGCCGATGATCGCCGGCTGGTCGAGCGCCCAGGAGACGGTCTCAGCACCGAACGAGACTTTGGTCATCGATGGCATGTTGTAGAGCATCAGCGGTAGGGGCAGTTCGGGCAACAGCTGCTCGATGTATTCGCGCAGCTCGGACTGGCCGGCTGGGAAGTAGAACGGCGCGGAGGTGACGGCGGCGGCAGCGCCCTGTTCGGAAGCGAATTGCGCGAGTGAAGCTGACTCGACCAGCGAGGTGTCGGTGATGCCGACCAACACCGGCACCCGTCCGGCGACAGCCTGGCAAGTGCGTTCGACGACCTCACGGCGCAGCCGCAGGCTGAGGCTGGGTGCCTCGCCACTGGTGCCGAGCGCGAAGATGCCGTGCACGCCACCAGCGATCATGCGTTCGACTAGGCGCTCGAGCCCTGCGACGTCGAGCGTGTCGCGGCCGGTCAGTGGGGTGATCATCGGCGGGATGATGCCTTGGTAGATGGGTGTCATGATTTGGGCTAGGTCGGGCTCAGGGAGCGGGCGTTTCGCCCCCCAGGGGTGGTGATTACGGGGGCGAGACGCCCCTGTTATTTGGGATTTTGCTCACTAGCAGGCCAACGAGGAAGATGGTGAGAGTGCCGACGACGATGGTGAGGTTGCCGTGCAGCATCGGCCTGAGTTTCCCTGGAACCCAAGACGCGCTCAGCCAGAATATAACGATCACACCGAGGACGACGCCGGTGACGGCGGCGGCGTTGCCGGCCTTGCGCACGATCAGGCCGAGAAGGAATAGACCTAACATCCCGCCCGCGAACATGCCGGAGAGCTGCCACCAGATGTCGAGGATGTTCTTGGCGTTGCCGGTGAGCAGCAGTGCCGTGCCAGTACCGATCACGCCCCAGCCGATGGTCGATGCGCGCAGCACTTTCATCGACTCCGCTTCGCTGACGGGTTCGCCTTTGCGCACCAGGCGCCCCCACAGGTCTTTCAATGTGATGGTCGCGGAGCTGTTTAGGCTGGTGTCGATGGTGCTCATCGCCGCGGCTGCGAGCGCCGCGAGGATCAAGCCGCCGAGACCGGCTGGCAGGTGGTTGGCCATGAAGTGCGGCAGGATCGAGTCTTCGAATTTTCGGTCACCGGCCATCGCCTGGATCGCCGCGACCTCGTCGGGCATCGATTGGTAGAAGCTGAAAAGTAGCGAACCTATGAGGAAGAACAGCAGCGATACCGGCACGTAGAGCAGCGCGCCGATCCATAGCGAGCGCTTGGCCGCGGCCTCGTTTTCAGCCGCGTGGTAGCGCTGGATGTAGTTTTGATCGATGCCGAAATTGGTCAGGTTGATGAACAGGCCAAAGACCAACACTACCCAGACAGTGGAGTTCGCCAGGTCGCCGAACTTCCAGCTTCCGAGCGAGAATTTGTCGTTGTCGAAAGCGATGGCGAACGCCGCCGAGGCGCCTTCGGGGTGCTCGACCAGCAGGGTGCCGATCACTAACAGAGCACCAACCGTCAACACCACCGCCTGGATTGCATCGGTCCAAATCACCGCCTCGATTCCGCCGATGAGCGTGTAGGCGGTGACGAGGATTCCCGAGACGAGGATGATGGTGGTGAGGTTCCAGCCGGTAACCTGTTGCAAGCCAATGGCCACGCCGAGCATGATGGTTGCGCAGCGGGCTACCTGGGTGAGCAGGTAGCAGGTGACCGCGTAGATGCGCGCCCAAAGGCCGAAGCGTTTCTCGAGGTGCTCGTAGGCAGATATCTCGCCGCTGTCGCGGTAGAATTTCACGAAGTAGCGCGTCGCGATGATGATGGCGATGGGGATCGACAGCGAGAACACGAAGGCATTCCAATTACCTGCGTAGGCTTTGCCCGGCACGCCGATGAAGGTGTTCGACGAGAGGTAGGTGCCGAACAGACTCAGGCCGATCACCCAACCCGGCAGCCGCCCGCCGGCTTTCATGAATCCGTCTGAAGTATTGCTGCGGCGGGCAAACCAGAAGCCCGCGCCAACGACGGTGGCGATGTAGACGACTAGTACGATGAGGTCGAGCGTCTGCATGCGCTACGGTTTCGCCGGGGTGGGAAGTCGGGCGCCGACGTCCTTGAGATAGTGACCGAGCTCTGTTCGCAGCGCCTTGGTGATCGCGGGTTTTACTTTGCTGAGAAATTCGAAACCACAGGCCATGCGCAAACGGGACTGCCGTTTCGAACGCAGCCTAGAGGCTACGCTACGTTGCTTTGGCGAGTCGCTCCCGCTCCTTGCGATCGAAGCGCGGATCATTCTGGCCATGCCTCCTCGCTCAAGACTTTGCCCACCTCCAGCTTCGCCGGATCGATGACCATGTGGCGCACGCGTTCTCGTTTCCAAGTGTAGGTCAGCTGCACCATGCCGTCCTTGGACTGGATCATGGCCGGGTAGGAGAACTCGCCTTTCTTTGCCTGTTCGATCAAGGCGGCTGCTTTCCAGGTTTTGCCGTCCTCGCTGATCGCGAGGTGGATCGCTTGGCGGCCGCGCTTAAGGTGGTTGTAGAGCAGCAGGTGGCGACCGTCGGACAATGTTAGGGCTTCGATGCCGGCGTTGTTGTTCGGCAGGCCAGATTTTTCGAGTGGGCTCCAGGTTTCGCCACCGTCAGAGGATTCGTTGGTGACGATGACGCCGTTCTTGGAGCGATAGAGCGCTTGGATGCGGCTGTCGGAATGCGCCAGCAGGGTGGGTTGGATGACTTGGAAGGATTGCTCTTTCGGTTCGAATCGCGACCACTCGCCGTCCTTGAACTTCTCGAAGTGGAAGCGCCAGTCGCCGTCGTGCTCAGTGGAGGAAGGGCAAAGCAGTGACCCGTCGGGTAGCAGCAGCGGTTTGGAGCGTACCGGGCCGTCGATACTCTCGGGCAAACGCGTCGCTTCTTTGAAAGAGCGCCCGCGGTCGTGGCTGATCATCACCTCGCCCCACCAGTCCTCTGGATTCGGGCCGACTTTGAAAAACAGGTTCAGCGGGCCATCGCCGGGTTCTTGGTAAAGCACCGGGTTCCAACAGGGGTAGCGCAGCTCCTTGTGCTGCACTCCGTCCGCCCAGCGGCGCGGCTTTGACCAGCCGATACCGTCGTGATAGCTCGACCAGATCTCGACGTCCTTGTGCTTCTCTTTGGTTCCGCCAAACCACGCAGACACGAGGCCGCGCGAGGTCTGCTCGATGGTCGAGGCGTGGCATTCTTTGTGCGGCGCCTTGGTGAACACGAAGCCTTCGCTCACGAGTCCGGGGAAGCGCGGCTCAATCTGCTTCGGCTCGCGTGCCTGGAGTTGTGCCGCTGGGAATGGCACGCAGTCTTCGTGCTTGATGAAGTAGAGTCGACCATTCTCGGAGCCGACGATGAGGTCCGGTTTGCCGTTGCCATCAAAATCGCAAACCGTCGGGCTGCTGGTGTGGCCGGCGACGTTGCGCCGCGCGAGGTTGCCGATCTTTTTCAAGATCACTTTGCCGTCGCCAGCGTCCTTGCAATTGCGCCACCAGGTGGCGTTCTCGGAGTTGGTGAGAAGGTCGAGCCGACCGTCGCCATCCCAGTCGACGACCGCCAACTTCACGCGACCTGAGCGCCCGGCGGTGCCCGCGTTGAGGCGGATCGGTTGGAGATCCTCATCCAGAAATATGTGCGTCTCCTCGCGGGCGCGGCTCTGGCAAGTGAGATATCCCTCCTGATCGAGGATGACAAGGTCGAGCTGGCCGTCGCCGTCAAAATCGGTCGCCAGCGGTGTGGTGCGCCACTGGGTTTGCAGGTTTTCGGCGAGCGTCTGCCACCAGTAAAACGCGGGCGGTGCCTCTTTGGTCCAAAACGGTAGCGGCTGCTGGGTGAGACCGTTTTCGGTATGGCGCAGCAGCTCGAGCTTCGGCCAGATCGAGTTGACTAGGATGTCGTCACGCCCGTCAGCGTCCCAGTCGGCGACCGATAAGGTGGTGTAGCCCCACTTCGCTTCGGCTGGACCTTGGATGGAACCGCTAGCGCCGGCCATGATACGGAACGTTTCGCCGTCGGCTTTTAGTAGCTCGGGCGCCGACCATTGGCTGCCCTTGCCATCGAGGTTTTTGAACAAGGCGATGTTACCCGCGGTGTTGCCACACAGGATATCCTCGTCACCGTCCATGTCCCAATCGTGCGCGAAGGGAGTGGCGAGCGCACCGAATTTCAACTCGTCGGCCTGCTGCTGAAAGTAGACAGGTTGTTTGAAGGCGGGGAGCTGGGCGTCTTTCACTGAAACATTTTCAACGAACGCAACGCGTCCATCTTCATCGCCGACGATCAGATCCATGTCCCCGTCGCAGTCCCAGTCGATCGCGGTAGGTGTGATCATCTGCAGGTGCATGACTAGCGGTTCGCCATCAGTGCCCTCGAGCTTCACGCCCGCCGCATACTCCGGCTCGGCGCGGCTACCGATATTCTTGAAGTAGGTAAAGCCATCCAAGAACTCGCCGCAGAGCAGGTCAAGATCGGCGTCGTTGTCGAAGTCCGCGAAGTTTGGGCTCGGCCAGCCGTAGACGTCGACCGGGGCACCAGCTGCTTGGACTCTGACCGGATCGGCGTAGCTGTCGCCGTCTTTTTCGATCAGATAGACCCAGCCATGCAGCGGCCCATTGTGCCAGCGCCCTTGCGCGTCGTAGGCGTGGTCCCACTCGTAGTCGCTCCAGTCGCCAAAGCCGGCGACGAGGTCCTGGTCGCCATCGCCTTCCCAATCGACGTAACGCCACATCTCGGCGCGCGTACGGCCTTTGCCCGGATGCACGTTCGCGGTCGCATAGATCATCTTTTTCTCACTGAAACCGTCCTTCTTGAAGTTGATGAACTCGTAGTTCTCCCGCAGCACTCGCGGTTGGCCATCGACGTAGCTGACCTGCACGTTGTGCCCAGTCTTGCCGATGTGCACGCCGGGTTTGAACACTGGCATCTTGACCTTCGGATCCTGCGTCGGGTTTTCGAAAAAGTAGAAGCCATTGCTCGGCTTGTCCGGGCAGGAGACGACGAGGTCGTAGTCGCCATCGTCATCGTAGTCCATAGGTAATGGCCAAGCCCACAGTCCGACGCCGAGGTCGACCACTAGATCAGGGTTGTTGTACTTCAGCGGCTGGAGTTTCCAGTCGTCTGCCAAGGCCGTAGCGGCAGTGAGAAGGAGGAATGTTAGGGCGGTCTTCATGAAATCGGTCTGGTCTACTTTGCCCACTAACGGTCGGCGGGTTCAGCGTCTGCTTCGTTGAGGGTGAGGTCGAGGCTGTTGCGGATGTGGAGGCGCATCGCGTCACGTGCGGCTGCTGTCTTGCCGGAGCGGATGGCGCCGACGATGGATTCGTGCTCGGCTTGTGTGGCTTCGAGGATCTCGGAGGTAAACTGGTGGCGATCGGCGCTGAAGATTCGTGTTAGAATGTGGGAGTCTCCGACCACTTTGAGCATGCGGCGGTTGTGTGAGGCTTCGATGATCGACATGTGGAATGCGAGGTCGAGCGCGTGAAACTGCTTTGCGACTGCTAGTGTGGCGACGCCTTTCCCCGACGCGGCAACCCGCGCAGCGAGCTTGGCCGACTTGGCGAGATTCGCGTCCAGATCCGCAAGCTGGCGTTCACTGATGCGCTTCGCAACCCTTTCGGCTGCATAAGATTCCAGCGCTTCCCGAAGTTCATAAAGTTCAACTGCCTCTTCACGGGTCAGCTCACGAACAACGGCACCTAGCTGCGGCACTAGCTCGACAAATCCTTCACTGGCAAGCTGTCCCACCGCCTCCCGTACCGGCGTGGCACTGACGCCGATCTCTTTTCCAATTGGCCCATACGAAAGCCGCGAGCCTGGAGCGACCGATCCGTCGAGCAGTTTCCTGCGGATGTGCGAATAGGCGCGCTGGGAGTGGTTTTCAGACATTCAATAAAAGTCTATAGACTTTTAGCTTCTTCGTGTCAACATCCCACATGGATTCGATGACGCGTCAGTTCCTCTTGGTTCTTGCCGTCTTTCTCTTTGTTTAATCCGGATAATTTCTGTCTCGCAGCCAAGCGGCAGAAATTATTCGGATCGCATCTAGCGTCTGGCGCTCCAGTCGCAGACCGAACTCGCATCCGTCTTGCCGTCCACCACTTAGACCACTATGGTTTTCATCATGAGCGCCGCACACTACATCGACACCTTCGTCATTCCGATCCCTAGGGACAAGGTCGAGGACTACCGTGACATCGCGACTAGCGCCGTGCCTATCTGGAAACAACACGGCGCGCTCGATTATCGTGAATGCATCGGCGACGACCTCGAGGTCGAACGCCAAGTAACCTTTCCCCAATTAGTCGGGACGGAAGCCGGCGAGACCGTCATCTTCGCCACCATTGTCGACGCATCAAAAGAAGCTCGCGACAGCGCCAACGAAACAATCATGGCCGACCCCCGGGTTGCTGAGTTGTGCGAGTCCGCGCAGGGCATCATCGACTTCGGCCGCATGACCTCCGGCGGCTTCAGGACTCTCGTGCATCTGTCATGACCCGCTTTTTACAGCAGGCACTCGCGACACTGGCGATGTTGGGATTGGCACACGCCAAACCGAGCGAGGGCGAAAAATTATTCGCATTGAAAGTGAAACCACTGTTCGCCGAGAAATGCATGGCGTGCCACGGCGACGACCCGGAGAAGCTCAAGGGGGATTTTGACATGCGCACGCGCGAGGCCATCCTCGCGGGCGGCGAAACCTTTGGCAAAGAAGTGCTGGTTCCCGGCAAGGGGGACAAGAGCTACCTCTACATCACCACCACGCGCAGCGAGGAAGACTACGAGATGCCGCCCAAGCAGGCCGACCAGCTCACCGTGGAGCAGACCTGGTGGATCCGCGATTGGATCAACGCCGGTGCGCCGTGGCTCGATGACAAGCAAGTCGCGAGCATCCAGGGCGAGTACGCCGAGGGCGAGCAGGTACCGGTCTCGAAAGCGTTGAACGAGGATTGGCAGAACCGCCGCTACGAACCCGAGAAACTCTGGGCGTATCGACCGCTAGAGATGAAAGCTGTTCCGGATGGCGACAACGCCGTCGATCATTTCATCGATGCGAGGCTCGCCGAGAAAGGGCTCAAATCCGCGCCACCCGCGGACGCCCGCGAGCTGCTGCGCCGCCTACGCTTCGGCCTGACCGGCCTGCCGCCGAGTCGCGGAGAAGTCGCGCAGTTCGAAAGTGCCTACCAGAAGGACGCCAAGGCTGCCGTGCGCCAGATCGCCAGCCAATTGATGGCGACACCACACTATGGCGAGCACTTTGCGCGCCACTGGTTGGACGTCACACGCTACGCAGACAGCGCTGGTTTCGCCAACGACTACGCCCGCCCCAACGCTTGGCGTTACCGCGACTACGTCGTGAGAGCCTTCAACAACGATAAACCTTACAAGGACTTCGTCCGCGAACAGATCGCCGGCGACGAGATCGACCCGACCGACCCCGAGCACCTAGTCGCCACCGGCTTTCTGCGCATGGGGCCTTGGGAACAAACCGCGATGAGCGTGTTCAAGGAGACGCGCCAGCTGTGGCTCGACGACGTCACCGACTCGGTAGGTCAGACCTTCCTCGCGCACGCCATGCAATGCGCCAAGTGTCATGATCACAAATTCGACCCGATCCCAACACGCGATTATTATAGCATGATGGCAGTGTTCTCGACGACGCAGTTCGCCGAGCGCAACGCGCCATTTTTGCAGAGCGAGCCGCGCGGCGGATTTGAAGCATCAGAAGCTTGGGTGAAGTCGAAGATCGACGGCTACAGCCGACAGCGGAACGAACTCAATGCTGGAGTGAAAAAACGTCGCAAGGCGGACAAGGGCGACGCGAAGGTCGGCGACAACGGCCTCGACCCCGGCGACGAGGCCTCGCTGGCGCGCATGGGCAAAAACATCGAGCGCCACAAGATCGAATACGACCGCAGCAAGCCGATCGCGCTGTCGGTCTACACCGGCAAGACCGTGCAGCGCAACAACATCAAAGGCGCCATCGCTTTGCCTGCGAAACCTTGGGGCAAAGGTTTCATCGAGAACGACACCATCCTCACCGATGGTGACGCCTACTCGCCCGGCGCCCCAGTAAAACCCGGCGCTCTCAGCGCCGCGGAGTCGCTCGGTGAAATGGAGCTTCGTGAGTTTCCCGCGGGAATGGGCAAACGCCGCAGCGCACTCGCCGGGTGGATCATCGACGAGAAGAACCCGCTCACCGCCCGAGTGATGGTTAACCGTGTCTGGTCGTGGCACTTCGGCCGCGGCCTCGCCGGCAACCCGAACAACTTCGGCGGCACCGGCGCGCTGCCTACCCATCCCAAATTGCTCGACCACCTCGCCGCGTGGTTCATGGACAATGGCTGGTCGGTGCAAAAGCTCAACCAGCTCATCGTTACCTCCGACACCTACCAGCGCACATCACGCCACCCGGACGCGAAGCGCGAGTCCGAAATCGATCCCAAACACCAGCTCTACGCCAGCTTCATCCCACGCCGTCTCACCGCCGAGGAACTGCGCGACGCGATGCTCGTCGCCAGCGGCGAGATGAATTTCGCCATAGGTGGCATCCCTGCCCGACCCGACCTCAACCCCGAGGTCGCCACTCAGCCGCGCCAGATCATGGGTGGCACCGCCTCCGTCTACGAGCCCGATCCGCTCCCGGGACAACGCAACCGCCGCAGCTTATACACCGAAAAAAATCGTGGCCTACGCGACCCCTTCCTCGAGGCCTTCAACCAGCCTGGCCCCGACGACTCCTGCGAACTGCGCGAGACCTCCACCGTCGCCCCGCAGGCACTAACATTGTTCAACGCAGAAGAAGTCCACGACCGCGCACTCGCCTTCGCTGCCCGTCTGATCAGAGAAACCAACACCGACGACACCGCAGTCCAACGCGCCTTCGAACTCGCCCTAGGCCGCCCCGCGACCCCAGGCGAGCTCACCACCTGCCTCGAGCACTGGAAACAAGCCACCAACGAAGAAGCCGCGCTTAAACCCGAGCCCAAAACCTACTCCACACGTATCCAGCGCACCGTCATGGCCGAAAAAACCGGTGAGCCCTACACCTTCTGGGAGGAGATGCCCACCTACAAATTCTACGTTCCTGACCTGCAACGCAGTGATGCGAACGCTCGCACGCGAGCCCTCGCGCACGTCTGTCTCGTGTTGTTCAACACCAACGAATTCGCCTATGTCGATTGAATCGGAGCAGCGGCGCAGCCGCCCAAAAAATCTGCGTAGTCTGCGATCAAAAAATCCCAACCCATGAACTATTTCGCCTCCCCCACCCGACGAGAAGCCCTGTTCGGTCTCGGCGCCGGCCTCGGCTCGGTCGCTTTTTCCTCGATGTTGCAGGCCGCCAAGCCCAGCACCGTCCATCACCCTGCAAAGGCGAAACGTTGCATCTTCCTCATGATGGAAGGCGGCCCGTCGCACATCGACACCTTCGACCCCAAGCCCGAGCTCACCAAGCGCCACCTGCAAAAATTCAAACGCAGCGGCGAGAACGAAAGCGCGATGTCCTCCGGCCAGCGCTACTTCGTTAAGAGCCCCTTCGACTTCCTCAAAGCTGGCAAGAGCGGCGCCGATTTCTCCTCCGAGTGGCACCACTTGAAAGAGATGGCCGATGACATGTGCTTCTACCGCGGAGCGCAGGTCGAGTCGGTCAACCACCCGACTGCCTGCTACCAACTCAATACCGGCAACCGCTTCGGCGGCGACCCGGGCGTTGGTGCTTGGGTCACCTACGGGCTCGGTTCACTCAACGAGAACCTACCCGGCTTCGTCGTCCTGCCTCGCTCCAGCTACCCGCAGGGCGGCGCGGGCAACTGGTCGAACGGATTCCTCCCCGCCCAGTTCCAAGGCACCCCGCTGCGCCCGCAGGGCAGCCCTATCCTTGACCTGAACACGCCCAACGGCATCAGTCGCCAGCGCGCACGCACCAACCTTGACCTGCTCGCAAAACTTAACTCCACCCACCGCGACACCCGGCCAGGCCGCAGCGAGCTCGACGCGCGCATGTCGTCCTACGAACTCGCCTACCGCATGCAGACCGAGGTGCCCGGCATCCTCGACCTCGACGGCGAGAGACAATCGACCCTCGAGAGCTACGGAATCGGCGACGCCAAGACCGATTCTTTTGGGCGCAAATGTTTGCTAGCCCGTCGCCTAGTCGAGAAGGGCGTACGCTTTGTCCAAGCCTACGCTGGCAACTGGGATAGCCACGACTACATCCAGAAAGCGCACGGCTCGTTGATCCGCTCGGTCGACAAGCCCATCGCCGCACTGTTGCGTGATCTCAAAGAGCGCGGCCTGCTCGAAGACACCCTCGTCGTGTGGTGTGGCGAGTTCGGCCGAACGCCCGACAACGGCCTGCGCGGCGGCGGTGCCAGCTACGGTCGCGACCACAACGCCAAGGCCATGGCCATGTGGTTCGCCGGCGGCGGCACCAAGGCTGGCCATACCATCGGCGCCACCGACGAACTCGGTGCCGAGGCGGTCGACTGCGTGCACCATATCCGCGACGTGCACGTCACGTTGTTGCATCTGTTAGGGCTCGACGACAACAAGCTCAGCTACTACCACGCAGGGAGACACAAGCAGCTCTCCCAGTTCGGCGGCCAGGTGATCCCGGAGCTGCTCGCTTAGACTTTAAACGCGTGGTTAAGAGCCTGTGTCGCAGTCCACAGAGGCTGCGCTTCGGTGGAAATGAGACCGCTCGACCACTCCATAGAAACGGTGGTGAGTCTTAACCAACTCCTAAACCTGTCCCTGCCGGTAAGCCGCCGGTGAAGTCCCTCGGTGTTGTTTCAACATTCGGCTGAAATAGTAACGGTTCGGGAACCCGGTCTCGCTAGCGATCTGCTCGATCGAATCGTTGTTGTGCCGCAGCAGGCGACAGGCCTTGTCGAGGCGGAAGTCGAGCAGCGCGCGCATCGGCGTCGTCTCGATCTGCTGGCGGAACAGGTGGCTCAGACCTCGCACGCTAAGCCCGGCGAACTCGGCAACATCGGCGCAGGTGAGCTTGCGCGTCAGGTTGGCGTGCATGAACTCCATCGCGCGCTCCAGCCTCGGATCGATCCGGCTCTTGCTCCAGATCTCCGCAGGCAGCTGTCGCAAACCCTCAATCACCAGACTCGCCGATGACCAGGGGTGCGCCGCCTCCCCTGCTGCGGCCAGCTCCACCAGCGCCGCGTCCATCGCCGCCGTCACCACGATCGGATACACTCCGGCCATCGCCCGGTCGGCACTTGGCCCGAGCGTGAAGTGCACGTACCATTTCCCGAAGCCCTCGGGATTGTGCGAGCTGAAGGTCGTCCGTGGCGAGATCACATACGCCTTTCCTGGAACGAGCAGGGTCTCCTCCCGCTGCGCCCCACTACCAGTCCAGACAGAAGCCTCACCCGCCGTCGGCACATATAAGCGCCAATAGGGATCATTCAGCCCCTCCAACACCCACGTTTTCAACTCGATCCGCCGTGTGGTGAGGATCTCTAGGCTGATTCCAGGCAGCATCACCACCCGCTCCCCCACCACCTGGTGAGGCGAACGATCCGGGACAAGGCTGATGAATTCTCTATTTCGCATCGGCTTTCATTTCTCGATCCGACACAGCCAAGGCACGAAAATTTGCATCGTCAGTCGGAATCGCACAGTCATACTGCCGGATCAGATACAAATAAAGCCGCTAATGGTATGGCCATCTGGCCAGTTTTGCGCTTTATTCTGCACCGTGCAAAAACTCTCCCCCCAACAAGTCCGCGCGATGCTCCTCAGCGTCGCAGATAAAATCATCGCCGCAGAGCCCGAGTTATCTGAGGCCGATCGCCGCCTCGGTGATGGCGACCATGGCATCGGCATGCAGCGCGGCATGGAAGCTGCGAAAAAAGAGCTCGGCGAACTTCCCGAAACCGCCACTGTCGGTGAGTTGTTCGGGACGATGGGCATGGCCATGATGAGTTCGATGGGCGGTGCCTCCGGCGTCGTGTTCGGCTCGTTGTTCCGCGCCGGCACCAAAGCTCTCAAAGATTCGCCTGAGGCCTTCACCTCAGAGGGGCTCGCTGCACTCCTGCAATCTGCTGGCGAGACCGTGATGAAGCGCGGCGGCGCCAAGCCTGGTGACAAGACGATGCTCGACGCGCTCGTCCCAGCGGCCGAGAAAGCTGCCGAGTGCAACTCGTTGCCGATCTCCGAATCGCTCGACCAGGTCGCGGCGACCGCCGAGAAAGGCCGCGACGACTCCGAGGCGCTCATCGCGACCATGGGGCGTGCCAAGACGCTCGGCGAGAAGTCGATCGGCCACCCCGATGCCGGTGCCTGCTCCGTCGCGATCATTCTAAGAACGATGGCCGACTGTGCCAAAGAATCCTAACAAACCACCTAAAACCACAAACCTACCTACAAGACATGGCAGATCTAGACGACATCAGAGACGGCGATAACTTCGGCCTCAACACCCCGGCCGACACCAGTAGCTTCTACCTCAAGGGCATGAATAGCATGCCGTGGGGAATCAAGAACCGCATGTCGCGGATATTCAACCGCAAGTCCGGCCGCACCGTGATGCTCGCCTTCGACCACGGTTTCCTCATGGGCCCGACCTCCGGCCTCGAGCGCATCGACTTGAACATCGCACCGCTCGCCGAGCACGCCGACTGTCTCATGGGCTGCCGCGGCACCATCCGCACGATGATCCCGCCAGAAAACACCCAGCCAGTCTGCCTGCGCGCCGACACCGGCACCACCATCCTCACCGAGATGAACCACAACGTCCTGCTCGGCGAAGAGGAGATGGTCAGCATGAACGCCTCCGCGCTCGCTGCGATGATCTCGATCGGCGACGCCGCCACCGAGTCCAAGACGATCGCAAACTTCAGCCGCCTCGTCGATATCGGCAACAAATACGACATCCCCGTGATGTGCGTCACAGCCGTCGGTAAAGACATGGCGCGCGACTCCCGCTACTTCGGCCTCGCTTCGCGCGTCGGTGCCGAGAACGGTGCCAGCATCGTGAAGACCTACTACACCGAAGGCTTCGAGAACGTCGTCGCTGCGACCCCAGTTCCAGTCGTCATCGCCGGCGGCAAGAAACTCCCTGAGATCGAGGCGCTCGAGATGGCCTACAAGGCGATCGATTGCGGCGCTGCTGGTGTTGACATGGGACGCAACGTCTTCCAGTCCGAGGCACCTGTTGCCATGATCAAAGCTGTCAGTGGCGTCGTCCACGACGGCCTCAAACCGGCCGAGGGCCTCGATCTATTCGAGACGCTCAAGAACGAAGCATCGTAGCAACACGGGAGCGTGGGCGTCCCGTCCGCATCCAGTCGAGCCTAGAAAGAGCCCGACCCTTAAGTATTTTCAGCTCCTGTAATACCCAAACATTTCACCCCTCCGAGTGATGGACAGTCGCTCGGATTGGGCGACTGTCCTAGCGTACACCCCCAACTTTATTTCATGAAATATATCGCACTCGCCATCGCGGCGCTCCTATCCACTACGAACGCCGCAGATGACGGTTTCAAACCACTTTTCAACGGCAAAAACCTAGATGGCTGGGACGGCAACCCTGAGCTGTGGTCGGTCGAGGATGGCATCATCACCGGCAAGACCACCGGACCCGCCCAACTCAAATACAACCAGTTCCTCATCTGGCGCGGTGGCGAGGTGAAGAACTTCGAACTGCGCGTCAAAGTCAAAACCACCGGCAACAACTCCGGCATCCAGTATCGCAGCAAGGAACTCCCTGCTAATGGCAAGTGGTCAATCGGCGGCTACCAGTGCGACATTCACCCGAACGCTCCCTACAACGCCATGATCTACGAGGAGCGCGGCCGCGGCATCACCGTCCAGAACGGCCAAGGCGTCGTCGCTGACCCCGAGGGCAAGCGCTGGGTCACCGACCAGCATGACCCGGTCAAAGTCGACCCCGCCAAATGGCACGAATACTCCATCATCGCCAAAGGCAACCACATCGTCCACAAGATCGATGGCAAGAAGACGATCGAGTTCCACGACTTCGATGAGAAAGCGCGCTCGCTCGAAGGCCTGCTCGCCTTCCAGGTCCACCGCGGACCGGCGATGAACGTGCAGATCAAGGACATCATGCTCAAAGCGCTCCCCGACGGCGGCGTCATCAATTTCGAAAAATTTGCCATCCCGAGCGACGCGCAGGTCATCGAAAAAAAGAAGCCGGCTGCGAAGAAGAAGCCTGCAGCAAAAAAGAAACCAGCCCCTAAACCGAAAAAGAATAAAGCGCAGGTCGGCCCAGCCATCGGCGGGAACAAGGCCACTCCTGTCGCCAACATCACCAAGCCCGAGGGATTCGAGGTCGAACTCATTTACTCCGTCCCAGGCGTCGAGCAAGGTTCTTGGGTCAACCTCTGCAACGACGACAAGGGCCGCATCTACGCAAGCGACCAGTACGGCGGCCTCTACCGCTTCACGCCACCTGCGGCGGGCAAAGAGCTCAGCCCTAACGATATTCAAAAACTCCCCATCAACATCCGTGCCGTCAACGGCATGCTGTTCGCTTTCGACGCCCTCTACGTCGGCGTCAACGACTACGAGCGCAAGATGGAGAGCGGCCTCTACCGCATCACCGACAGCAACAACGACGACGAGTTGGACAAGGTCGAGAAGCTCCGCGGAATGGAGGCACGCGGTGACCACGGCGTGCACGCCATCGTACTGACCCCTGACAAAAAAGGCCTCTACCTCATCTGCGGCAACAACGTTGATCCGACCCAAGCCGCTGCGACCTCTCCCGTCCAACCACTCTGGGGCGACGACCATCTGCTCAAGCGCATGCCTGACGGCCGCGGACACAATCGCGATCGACTCGCCCCCGGCGGCATCATCTATCGCGTCGATCCCGATGGCAAAAACTTCGAAGCGTTCGCCAACGGCTTCCGCAACATCTTCGACGCCAGCGTCAACCACGACGGTGACCTGTTCACCTACGACGCCGACATGGAGTATGACTTCAACACTCCGTGGTACCGCCCGACGCGGGTCAACCACGTCCTCAGTGGCGGCGAATACGGCTGGCGCAACGGTGCTGGCAAGTACCCAGAGTTCTATGTCGACAACCTCCCCTCCACGCTCAACATCGGCCCCGGCTCGCCAACTGGCACCACCTTCGGCTACGGCGCAAAGTTCCCCGCGAAGTATCAGAACGCATTCTATATCCTCGACTGGAGCTGGGGTAAAATCTACGCCGTCCACCTCAAGCCAGAAGGCGCTAGTTACACCGCGACCAAAGAAGAATTTGTCACCGGCGGCCCACTCCCTGTCACCGATGCGATCATCCACCCCGACGGCGCGATGTATTTCGCCATCGGCGGACGCCGCGTCCAGTCCGGGCTCTACCGCGTGACCTACAAGGGCAAAGAAAGCACCGCGCCGGCCAAGCACCAGCCGATCGCCAATCCTGCTCATGACCTGCGCCTCGCCCTCGAAGCTTTCCACGGCAAGCAAAATCCAAAAGCGGTTGCCACCGCGTGGAAGCATCTTGGCAGCGATGACCGCATCATCCGCTCCGCCGCCCGCACCGCCATCGAGCACCAGCCGGTCGCCGAGTGGCAAGCCAAAGCACTTGCCGAGACCAACGCCAGCGCACAACTCGAAGCCCTGCTCGCACTGACCCGCGTCGAGAGTTCGAAGAAAGATCCCGCCACCCGTGACGCGATCCTTGCCGCGATGCTCAAGCATGACTACGCCAAGCTTACACAAGAGCAGCGCCTCGCCTACGCGCGCATCCTGCAGATCGTCCTCAACCGCTTTGGTAATCCGGACGACGCCACCCTCGCCAAGATCGGCAGCAAGCTTGACGCCGCTTACCCGGCCGACAGCTTCGAGGAAAACTGGTTGCTCACCGAGACGCTCGCCTACCTCCAGCACCCGAACACTGCGGCCAAAGCGATGGCACTGATCAATGCCGCGCCATCGCAGGAACCTCAGATGGAATATGCTCGCAGCATCCGCTTCCTGAAGACCGGTTGGACCAGCGACCTGCGCAAGCAGCAACTCGAGTGGTTCCTCAAGGCGGCGAACTACAACGGCGGCGCCAGCTTCGCCAAGTTCATCGAGTTCATCCGCAATGACTCGCTCGCCACCTACAGCGATGCTGAGAAAAAGGAGCATGCCGCTCTCATCGCCAAGAAGCCAGAGAACAAGAGCGCCATTGAGCTATCCGGGGCGATCTTCGCCGGCCGCACGCCGACGATGTGGAAACTCGATGACCTCAGCGAGGCCGCACAGAGCGGTATGAAGGGACGCAACTTTGCCCTCGGCAAACAAATGTTCGCCGCGGCTGCCTGCTACGCCTGCCACCGCTTCGGCAACGCCGGCGGGATGACTGGCCCGGATCTCACCGGCTCGGGCGGTCGCTACAGCCCGCACGACTTCCTCGACCAGGTCATCAACCCGAGCAAGGTGATCAGCGACCAGTTCGCGCCGATCATCGTCACCCGCAACAACGGCGAGACGCTTACCGGCGTCGTCGTCAACCTTAGCGGCGACAACGTCACCATCAACACCGACGTCAGCGACCCGAACCAGCGGGTCAACGTCGATCGGAAGACAGTCAAAAGCATCGAGCCGAGTGCAATCTCGATGATGCCACCGAACCTCCTGATGATGCTCACCAAAGACGAGATCCTTGACCTGACCGCCTACGTTCTCAGTGGCGGCAAAGAAGATCACGCTGCCTTTAAGAAATAGATCTAGCACGAGGTTCGACCAGCTGGCATCCCACGGGGTACAACTCCGTGGGATGCCCTCGCCGCATCCCAAACTCTCTCACCGGCCAAGAAGAGTGCGTTTCCAACAGACATCCAATCATCCGAAAGCTGAGAAAGCCGGGAAGGCAGAGCTGCAGCCCACTGAGTGCAACTCCGTGCTACGGTTCATTGCACCGATCCTGCTCCTCGGCTTCGCGATCACCAACGCCAATAGCAAACAACCCGTCGACAACCCGAAAGAGGAACTGCTCACCCTCGGCAACGGCACGGCGAAGATTGGTATCGACCGCGCGAAGGGTGCGTCCATCACTCACCTCTCGTGGGCGAGCTATCCGAAGAACGCCGTCAACGGCTACGATCCAGGCCGCCTTATTCAGCAATCTTACTATGCGGGCAGGCGCTTAGATCGCCAGTCGGAAGGTCAGCACAAAGCCTGGAGCCCGTGGAGTTGGAACCCTATCCAGGGCGGAGGTGTAGGCTCGTGGGCGCGCGTCACCGAGTTCAAACGATTAGACGAGAACACGCTCTACGGCGAGACCGTGCCGAAGTTGTGGGACATGCCCGACGAGGAGGCCGAGGCGCTCATGCACCAATGGATCCGTTTTGAACCTGCGATGCCCAATACCATCGCAGTCACGTGCGAACTGATCGCTAGGCGCCAGGCTGACGATCGCTGGGGGCCGGCCAACCGCAGCCCTCAGGAGATCCCCGCTACCTACTTCACACGCAACTTTGACACCTTCAAAATGTACGAAGGCGCGGGGAAGTGGAGCGAGCTGTCACAGAAACCTGGCCCGCCATGGGGGAACACAAAGGCCACGCGCAATGCCATCGCCTGCTTCGAGAAATCCGGCCAAGGCGTCGCTATCTTCAGCCCGGCTGCCGCAACGTGGAACTACGGCCCACACGCGGGCGGCAAGACCGACGATCCATTGGGTGGTCCATGTGTCCACATCGCCCCCGTCGCCCGCGTCTTGCTCGGCCCACGCTCCACCGTCAAATATCGCTATTGGCTCGTCACCGGCACCGAGTCCGAAATTGGCAGACAGCTCGAGAAGCTTTGGGAAAAATACAAAGGTGAACGCATCCAGCTAAGCGAGTAAGAAGACAGGATGGGTTTCTAGCCCGTATCAGGACTGGCTTGGCCTTGCGCTTCGGATCAAAGATTTTAGAAAAGGGGCAGGCAGCATCTCCCTCCATTGTACCTGCGGTATTCCGGGCTAGTGCGCCGTCAGGCGGTACGCTCTCCTCGGTGGGAGACCAAGACTGCAGCGAGCCTTATTGCTGGTGAGAAATTGGAGTGACTGCGTTGCCGCGAGGTGAGGTGGGGAGCAACGCAAACAACCCGATAGACCATAATGGCAAATGGACACGGTTCGGCAACGGCAGCCCCCTTGTGTGCCCACGAATGCATGGAAGGTGCCTGTTGGGGTTGCTGCCTGGCACCACCGTTCTGACAATTTCGACGCGGCCAACCCAACCGGCACCTCGCATCTCGCGGCCAC
>JBLHKE010000019.1:0-25191 GCA_047619485.1 Verrucomicrobiales bacterium
GGCGGGGTGCGCTTCACCTTGGAGTTCGCTCCGGATCTCGACCGCGAACTGTTCGAAGAAGACAAGGACAAAGCGGTTGACGTGTTGCGCACGCGACTGAGTCCCGACGGTGTCCTCGATGTCAACGTGCGCCGCGAAGGTGCCGACCGCATCGTGGTTGATATCCCATTGGATAACACAGAGCTCTCGGAAGACGAGTTGGCGAGCAAGGTGAAAGAGTGGGAGACCGCGATCACCCGGGCGGCGCAATTGACCTTCCACATGGCGCACCCGAACTACAGCGACTTCATCGGTGAGACAGACCCAGATGAAGTGATTGTCCCGGGTGGCTCGTTCCTTCCCTACCGGATCGGTGAGAAAGATGATCCATCTGCAGAACGCCGCTACATGCTTGTGCGCCAGAAGGCGGAGATCGAAGGTGACCAGGTGAAGCGCGCCTATGCTGGCAACGAACTCAACAAATGGAAAATTTATCTCTCGCTCCAAAACGAGGGCGCCGATCGCTTCTACGAGCTGAGCAAGATCCACAACACGAGCAACGGTACCGGGCAGCAGTTGCCATTTGCCATCGTCCTCGATAAAGAAATCATCTCGGCGCCGGTCTTCAATGAGCCGATCGCAGGTGGTAGCGCCGTCATCTCTGGCGATTTTACCGAAGCTGAAGCCCGCGGTCTCGCCACCGCCATGCAGAACCCGCTGCAGGCACCGATGGAGGTGGTGTTTAAAGAATACTTCCCGCCGACACTGGCCAAGGCCGCCATCCAACAGGGCGTGCGCTCGACCCTGATCGGCATCGCGCTGACGATCTTGTTCATGATCATCTTCTACCGACTCGCCGGTGTCATCGCGCTGTTCGGTCTCACGGTGAACATGATCCTGCTTTTCGGTGTGCTCGCCGTCTTCGGGGCGGACTTCACCCTCACAGGTATTGCTGGTGTCATCCTGACTCTGGGCATGTCGATTGATGCTAACGTGCTGATCTACGAACGACTACGAGAGGAACGAGCGGCCGGGAAATCTCTGCGGGCGTCCATCCAGACCGCCTATGAGAAGGCTTTCTCAGCGATTTTTGACGCCAACCTGACCACCCTGATCACTGCGCTGATCCTGTTCTGGGTCTCCGTGGGCGCCATCAAAGGATTCGCTGTCACGCTCTCGATCGGCATCATCGTCTCCCTGTTCTCGTCACTGCTCGTCACCCGAGTGTTCTTCACCTGGGGAAATGACACCGGACTGATCAAAGATCTCAATTTCATGAGCGTCCTCAGCAACCGCGTCATCGATTTCCTCGGCAAGGCGAAGGTGACCCGTATTATCTCGGTCGCTCTCGTCATCATCGGTATCGCCGTGGTCTTGGTAAAAGGTGGCAGCTCCCTCGGCATTGACTTCACCGGTGGTGACCAGTTCCGCTTCGCCGCTGACAGTTCGGTGAAAACCGAGATCATCGAGGCCGAACTCGACAAGCTCAACCTCAAGAAAGCCTACAATATCGAGCGCCTCAAGCCCCTCGGCTCCAGCGAGGAATACGTCTCGGTGCGCGTCGGCCCGGGTGAGGGAACGGTGGCTCAGGACGCGATCAAGGCAGTCGGGATCGACGTCGGTAAAACAGAGGTCACCGAGATCAGCGGCGTGGTCGCGGGTGAAATGAAAGAGAAATCCATCCTAGCCTTGGGTCTCGGCCTTCTCGCCATCCTGCTCTACGTCACCGTGCGCTTCGAATTCTCCTTCGCCATCGGCGCGATCATCGCCGTGCTGCATGACTTGGTCATCGCTGCCGGCGTCGTCATTCTGCTCGACGTCGAGATCAACCTCGTGATGGTCGGTGCCTTTCTAACGATCGCCGGTTACTCGATCAACGACACCATCGTCGTTTTCGACCGTATCCGCGAGAATCTGCGCACCAAGCGCGGCGACATCAAGGACGTGATGAACCTCGCCATCAACACCACACTTTCGCGCACGGTGCTGACCTCGGTCACCACCCTGCTCACCTTGCTCGCCCTGTTCCTCGCGGGTGGTGCGGCGCTGCGCGACTTCTCCCTCAGCGTCATCATCGGTATCCTCATCGGAACCTACTCGTCGATCTTCGTCGCCTCACCGATCGTTTACTGGTGGTCACAGATGCGCGGCAACGACCTCCGTCACGAGGTGCTCGAGGCCGAGGCGGACAAGCTGCTGGCGGAAGAATCTATCTAAGCAACCCGAAGCGATTGCCGACTTGACCAAAAACCGCTCATACCTTAGAATCCCAGCCCGATTTGCCAAAAATCAGGCCAATCCAATCAATATCCTAGACTAGAACAAACAACCGTATGCCAGAAGTATCCGTAAAAAAGGGAGAGTCGATCGATCGAGCTCTCAAACGCCTGAAGAACAAGCTCGAGTCCGAGGGTGTCCTCGAAGAGATCCGCCGCTTGCGCGCCTTCGAGACCCCAGTCCAGCGTTTCCGCCGCAAACAGCGTGCCGCCGCTAAGAAGAGCCGTCATAAGTTCCGTTTCAATCTCAATCAGCTCCGCAAAGACCACAACAAAGACGCCGACGGCAACACCGTAGCTCCGGTAGCACCCCCTGCTCCACCGGCACCACCTGCTCCTGCGGAGTAGAACTACTTTTCAAGTCTAGGATTTTGAAAGGGCACCCAGTGATGGGTGCCCTTTTTTGTTTGCGTAAAGCGACCACTCCTGCTCATTGGAGTTAGATATGAGGCGCGCGCGCATCTGGATTTCTCGACGACTCGTACCGGATTCACATTTCGCGATTTGCCAACATTCAAAGACGGGGAATATTGATTTGCCTACAAACATCCCACCCACAAGACTATGAAAAACCCGATCACAGCCATCCTCCTGCTCGTCGTCCTCATCTGCGCCGGCTACTTCGCCTACTCGAAACTAACTCGCCCCGAGGCCTCGACCGAGCGCAGTTCCGACCAAGAACTGGTCCAGCGCAGCGAAGACAAAGAGAAACCCTTCGTCAAACCGAGCGACGATGACCTGCGTGAGACGCTTACCCCGCTCCAGTACCAGGTGACCCAACACGAAGGCACCGAGCGTTCCTTCCAGAACGAGTATTGGGATAACAAGGAGGCCGGTATCTACGTCGACATCGTGTCGGGCGAACCGCTGTTTTCATCCCTGCACAAATACAAATCGGGCACCGGTTGGCCGAGCTTCTACCAACCGCTGCACGAGGACGCACTGATCGAGAAGGTCGACAGCCAACTATTTGCACAGCGGGTCGAGATCCGATCGAAAAAAGCGGATTCGCATCTCGGACACGTCTTCGATGATGGTCCCGTCCCCACTGGCAAGCGCTATTGCATGAACTCGGCCGCGATGCGCTTCATCCCGAAGGAGAAGTTGGTAGATCTCGGCTACGGTGAGTATGTGAAGCTGTTCACAGGCGAAGCCGAGGGGAAGTGAGCATCGGCGTTCGGTCAAAAAAGGCGCAACCATGCAGCCTAGGCTTTAGCCTGCGCCCGGAATGACCGTCCCGTTCTCGAATGGCCAGTGCTACCGACGACATGGCAGACGCTCTCCATTTCCACTCAGACACTGGCCATCAGACGACCGCACCATGCCTGCACTCGCTGCCTAAAGGCAATGCGACCCCTCAAGCCGCAGGCTTCACACTCTGCGCGTGGCGGATCACGTCGCCCGGGTCGAATTTCCGCTTGAGCATCTCGAGGAAACCCAAGGTCTTCTCGCCGTAGTAGGAGAGCAACGGATCCTTGAAAGTCGCATCTGGGTAGTTGCGGTAGTGGGCGGTGATCCCCGCCCTGCGCAACGCCATCTGCACCTTTGCCACGGTCGCCATCAGCGGTGCCTCGCGATCCGGTTTTGTCCAGTAGGCCTGGACTTCGCCGAGGTAACCATAGTCCCGGTGCTCGTAGGAACTCACTAGCGCTGGCTCCCTGATCTTGCCACCGAGCGTGTTGATCTGAAACATCATGCCGGGGTTCTTCGCGACCAGTTCGACCACTTCAGGCAGGGCGACCGCGATGTCATCGAACCCACGATAGTACCCGGCAGACGCATTGCGGAATGGCAAAGGGCTCGGGCGCCCCTCATAGCGTTTCACCGCCTTCCCGAGCGGTGAAGTCGCGACACTGCGGTTCTTGCCGCTGGGTTGGGGCAGGAATTTTGTCAGCACTGCCTCGATCGGAGCGTGCCCCCGCTCGGAGGTCGTGGTCACCAACAGCGTCAGCGATTGACCGTTCAAAACGAAGGCACCGAAGGTCTGGCGATCGAACTTTTTGGTCGCCTCAAACCAGGCTCGCAGGCGCGCGATCACCACCTCCGCTTTCAAACCGTGGTAGCGATAGCGGATGGCATGCAGATTGGTCGGTGCCGGGCGTGTGTGGAAACGCAGTTCGGTGACGACACCGAAGTTGCCGTTGCCACCACCGCGTAGCGCGCGCAGTAGGCCGCCATCTTTGCCCCCTCCGGTGTCGTGCACCGCACCGCTGCCATCGACCATGCGCGCGCCGACGAGATGATCACAGGTGAGACCAAACTCGCGCGCAAACAATCCGTAGCCTCCGCCCAAGGTGAGGCCACCGATCCCGACGCTGCCGCACGACCCTGCAGGCAGCAAGCGCCCGCGTTTGAGTAAGTATTCTGTCACGTCACGTAGTTTGGCACCCGGACCGACACGAAAGGTATCGCTGCGCGCCTCATACTGCGGCTGATCCATGCCGCCCAGGTCGATCGAGATCCCGCCGTCGTTAACTGAGAACCCCTCAAAGCTGTGACCGCCACTCTTCACCGCGACCGGTAACCCCATCTCCCTAGCACGCACCACCGCCGCCTGGACGCCAGACTCCGTGGTGCAGGCCGCCACCAAGGCAGGGCGTTTGGAAAGACGCGAATTGAAGGTGCGACGACCAGCATCGTAGCCTGCCGCGCCCGGCCTGATGAAGGCAACCCCACCACCCGCCGCACCCAGCAGCGGCTGATTTCCTGCCACAATGCTGCCCGCTGTCAGCCCGAGAAATCTTCGCCGATCGATCATCTGGGAAATTACGACAACTCGCGCCAGATTCTTGCGAAAACTTTCGCCTGCGCTAGCAATCGCTCCAATCTGGGGCTAAAGCAGCGCATGCCCGAACCAATCGAGATCGCCACCGCCGCCGCCCGCAAAGCCGGACAGCTCCTGCGCGACAACTACTCCACCGACCTCAAGGTCGACGAGATGGCCGCCTACGACATCAAGCTAGCCCTCGATGTGCAGAGCCAAGATCTGATCACGGAGGTCCTCCTCAACGCCTTCCCCGACCACGCCATCTTCGGCGAGGAGGGCATTGCCGGCAACCAAGAGAGCGACTTCCAATGGATCGTCGATCCGATCGATGGCACGGTGAATTATTACTACGGCATCCCGCACTTCTGCGTTTCGATCGCGCTGCGAGAGAATGGGGTGATCCGCACCGGCGTGATCTACGACCCGATGCTCGACGAGCTGTGGGCAGTCGAGAAGGGACAGACTCCGACCCTCAACGGCAAGGAGATCTCCTGCAGCCAGCGTGACGAGATGTCCGAGGCAGTGGTCACGATCGGTTTCTCTAAATCGAAGGAGAGCATGGACGCCGGCTTCAAACGTTTCCAGGAGATCGCTTACACGGTCCGCAAGACGCGCATGATGGGTAGCGCCGCACTCGCCATGGCGTATATTTGCTGCGGTCGCCTCGACGCCTACATCGAGGAGCAGATCAGCCTGTGGGACATCGCCGCCGGCAAGCTGCTGGTGGAAGAGGCTGGTGGACGGGTCAACCTCGTGCCTAACCCAATCGCACCCGGCAAGGAATCGATCTGCGCCTTCAATGGCAAGCTGCCGCTCGGCCACGTTTTCGCTACAGACTAACATGAGCACCAACACACCCAATTTCCGTGTCGGCATCGGCTACGATGTCCACCAGCTTGTCATCGGGCGCCCGCTGATCATCGGCGGCGTCGAGATCCCACACACGCACGGGCTCGACGGGCACTCGGACGCCGACGTGCTCAGCCACGCAATCGCCGACGCGATCCTCGGGGCACTCGGCGAACCAGATATCGGTTACTACTTCCCGCCCACCGACGAATCGATCAAAGGCATCTCGAGCTTGGACATCTTGAAGAAGATCCGCAGCGTCGCCGACGAGAAAGGTTTTACGATCTGCAACGTCGATAGCACGCTGATCGCCGAAGTGCCGAAAGTACTGCCGCACGCGGCGGAGATGAAGGAGAAAATCGCCGCCGCCCTCGGGCTAGAGGCGGGTCAGATCGGGATCAAGGCGACCACCAACGAGACGATGGGCTTCGCCGGTCGCCGCGAGGGCATGGCCGCCCATGCGGTGGCGGCGGTGGTGAAGTAAGCGCGCTAGCCGGCGGCCTCTTCTTTGCGTTGACCAGCCTTCTCCACCTCTAGGCCTTCGATCTTTTTGATCTCCTTGAGCTTCGCCATCTGTTTTTTCGTGACCAGAGCGTGCAAGCCCCCGATGATTTCTGATTGTACTGATTTAAACCCTTTTAAAATCGCCGCCAGCTCGATCTCTTTCATCCGCTTTCCCTCGAGCGTCGCCTCGTCCATCTTGAGAGCCTTGGTCATGCGGGCACAGAGTTTTTCGATGCCCGGCCTGCGATCTCGAACCACCATGAGCGCCTGCTTTTTCTGCGCGTCACTGAGACCTAACTCGGCGTATCGACCGAGTTCAGCCGCGCCAAAGTCGATGCCTAACTCGGATAGGGTCGAGCATTGCTTCTCCTTCTTTGACTGCTTGGCCGGCAGTGTCGCGGAGGCTGAGAGCGAGGATCCGAGGACGAGGACGCCGATGAACATGGAGAAAAACTGAGGACGCATGTGAGTGGAAAAATGTGTGAATGAAGCGAGACGCCAGTGGATAACGCGGTCGTATGTCGCCGTCCACCGAAAAGCTTAATCTAGCTTAAGCTTTTCTTTTTCGCCAATCATTTCCCCCCACCCGCACGTACCACCGGCCCGACGCCACGCGGCTTCAGCGATCGCAATTTCGCCACTGCTGCTGCAATGATCGAGATCGCCTGGTCGACCTCTTCCGCCGTGTTGTAGCGCGACACGGAGAAGCGCAAACTGCTCTTCGCACGCGTGTCGCTGTGCCCCATCGCGGTCATCACGTGCGAGGGTTTTACCGCTCCGGTGCTGCACGCAGAACCGCTTGAGCAGCACAGCTCCGCCTGATCCATCAGCACCAATAGGTCGCCCGCATCGACCCCCTCGAAGGAGACGTGCGTCGTGTTTGGCAAGCGGTGGATCAGGTCGCCGTTGAGGTGCACATCGTCGACCGACGCGAGCAATCGCCCTTCGAAATCATCGCGCAAGCGCTGCACCGACTGCCAGTCCCCGAGCGCCTCCTGCGCCAGCTCCGCCGCCTTGCCGAGCGCCGCCAGCTGCGCGACCGCCTCGGTCCCGGCACGGCGCTGGTCTTCCTGCCCACCACCGATCAGCATCGGACGGAAGCGGGTACCGCTCTTCACGTAGAGGGCGCCGACCCCTTTCGGCGCATGGAACTTGTGCCCTGACAGAGACAGAAAATGCGCGCCGCTCGCCGGGGCATCAACCGACACCTTGCCCATCGCGTTGACCGCATCGGTGTGGAACAGCACGCCGAGTTCCGACGCGATCGCTGCGGCTTCGGCCACCGGCGAAAGCACGCCGGTCTCGTTGTTCGCCCACATCAGAGAGACCAGCGCCGTTTCCCTTGGGCGGATCGCCGCGCGCAGTTCCTCAAGGTCGATACGACCACCGCGGTCGACTGGCAGCACCGTCGTCTGGTAGCCGATCTCCTCCAGCGAGGCGCAGTATTTGAGGATCGCACTGTGCTCGACCGCGCTCACCACGAGGTGCTTCCGGTCTGGGAACACCCGCAGCGCCGAGGCGACGGCCGCGTTGTTCGACTCGGTGCCGCAACTGGTGAAAACGATTTCCGACGGGTCGGCGTTGAGGAGGTTCGCGACGCGCTGCCGCGCTAGGTCGATCGCCTTCTTACTCTCCCGCGCGAAGCGGTAGCCGGCCGACGGGTTGCCGTAGAGCTCGGAGAAATACGGTAGCATTTCGGCCACCACTTCCGGGGCGACCTGGGTCGTCGCATTGTTGTCGAAGTAAATCATGGTTGTCGTTGCCTGAGGCTAATAGATCGCTAACATAGACGGCAGCAAAGACCAACAATCATGCGATCCCGCCAACGCCTACTCCTTTTGGTCACTGCTATTTTCCTAGTGGTGGCAGCCCTCTGGCTCGCGCTCTACGCAGCAGGGGCAGTCCCGTCTCCCGGCAAGCGCGCCGACCTGTTCAACATGTCCGACCGCTTGGCCGATCTACAGGTAGTTGAGACCCCAGAGGGAATCCGCTACCGCTTCGGTGAGACTTTGCTCTCCGCCGAAGAATTCACCGAACAGATACGCTCACGCCGTCCAGAAGGACGCCGCGGCTGGCTCTATGGAGCACTCAACGTCACTGGCGTCGCTGGCTTTTTCTGGGTCGGTCTCGGGCTACTCGGCCAGGTGTTATTCACGGGACGGATGGTCGTGCAATGGATCGCCAGCGAGAAGGCAAAGCGATCGGTGATACCCACCGCCTTCTGGTGGATGAGCCTAGGCGGTGCGACCATGCTGATCGTCTACTTCATCTGGCGCGTTGATATCGTCGGCATCGTCGGACAAGCCACCGGATGGTTCATCTACATACGTAACCTCTGGTTCATCTACGGCAAACCGGACGAGAGCTAGGGATCAGGAGCTAAAGCTAAACTAGCGCCGCTTCGGTGGATAGCGTTTCGCCAGCGTTGCGATGTAGGCACTCACATCCCGCACCTCCCCCTCGCTGAGGTAGCTTGCCAAGTGCCTCATCTGCTGGCCTTTCTCATCCTCCCCGTGATAGCCACGTACCCCGAGCCGAAATTTCTCCAGCTGCGCGGCGAGGTACCAATCTTGGAACGCCGTGAGCGGGCTACTGCCGAACACTTTCTCGCCCGACCCGTTGTAGCGGTGGCACTCCATGCACTGCTCTTCGAAAATCAATTTCCCATTGATCAGGTCGGCCTCGAAAGTCGTCGTGGTCGGCTGCTTCGAAAACGTGATCACGGTGGATATCGCCTCTTCCGCCTCCCCTTCTTGCAGCGCGAGCGCGATCGCACGCATCTGTTGACCGAAAACATCTTTCGGATCCGCACCGCGCCAGCCAAGGCAAAATTTCTCCAGCTGCGTTTCTAAATACCACCGCGGCTGCCCGGCGATTGACGGTGTCTTCAATTCGACATTCCCCTCCCCCGCCGCGCCGTGGCATTGCTTGCAGACGCGTTGGTAGACTGGCAGCTCCGACTGTACCTCCACCTGTGAAGCGGACTTGACCCCGCCGCCCGGCTTGCACGCCGCTAGGGAAACAGCAATCGCCAGCGAGGCAAGTAGGGTGGGGAAAACATCACAGCACACGCCAGAGAGACTAGCACGCTGAGTCGGTGAAGCTGTGCAATTCTTGGTGCGAACTGGGGGCGAGAATCTATCAACGCTGGCAAATCCTCCACAGGCATCGCAAGCTACCCTCCCGATGCCTCCTCGCTGCCGTTTCGCTAAAACCGCCCGTCCGCAAGTCTCGGTCTGTACTGAGCCGTTCCGAATCTTTTTTCCACTCGGGATCCTAGCAAGTCTGGTCGGGGTGCTCCTGTGGCCGCTGCTCTACGCGGGCGGATTAAATTTCTATCCAAACGAGGCGCACGCGCGGTTGATGGTGCAGGGTTTCGTCGGCAGCTTCGCTCTCGGATTCCTCGGCACTGCTTTTCCGAAAATGATCGGCAGCCCTTCGCTCACCCGCTACGAACTCGCGCTGTTCGCTACCGTCACGGTCGGCGGATCCATCGCGCACGGCTTCAACCTGATCGCCTACGGTGATGCCTGCTTCCTGTTGCTGTGGCTCGCTGTCGCCACCTGTCTCGGCACGCGCCTCGCATTCTTCCGCGATAGCCTACCACCGCCGGGCTTCGTCCTCGCCGCGATGGGGATTTTCGCCGGGATCACTGGCACGATCTTGCTGCTGGTCGGCAGGATTAGCACCCTCACCGAGTTCCAGCGCGCGCTCGCCCCGCTGCTGCTCAACGAAGCCTTCATCCTCGGACCGATCCTCGGTGTCGGTGGATTTCTCTTCCCAAGATTTTTCACACCAACAGAAGATCGGGATAGGAAGCCGTGGCGTCAGCGCGCGAATTTCCACCTCGTGATCGGCCTGCTCTTGCTCGGCACATTGGTTTCCCAGGCCGCCGGGTCGGAAACGCTAGCACCACTCGCCCGCGCGGGGATCGTCTTGGCAATCCTCTTCGCCAACCTGCCGATGTTGCGTCGCGGAACGAGCACCGGATCACTCTCGACGATGCTACGTCTTGCGCTCCTGCTAGTGGTGATAGGGATCGCTGCCAGCCTCGCACCTCCGGCCGCACGCATCGCGGCGAAGCACACGCTCTTCATCGGCGGCTACGGCATGCTCATCCTCGCGGTGGCGAGCCGCGTCACCTGGGGGCACAGCGGCAACATCGCACTAGCAGAGGGTAGACGCCGATCGCTGCAAGTCATCATCTGGGTGCTACTGTTCGCCTTCACGACAAGGGTGGTGGCGGGGTTCATCCCGACGATCCGTGTCTCCCACCACATCTACGCCGCACTACTATGGTCGATCGCGGTCGGGATCTGGACCTGGGCGGTATTGAAATACATCCGCGTCGCCGACCCGGAGGACTGATAAATCAGTCCAACAAGAAGCCCAGCCCCTTCGTCGATAGCTCTTCGCGGATCACGCTGATTGGCACGTAGTAGTAGAATGCGCTGATAGGAAATTCCTTGCCGTTGATGGCGATCTCCCCGGTGGTCAACCCAGAGCGGAAGGTATAGATACCGATGAGGCGATCCTCCGCATCGTAGACACCGGATCCGCTGCAGTACTGGCCATCACGGCCAAACAGGCGGTCGTTCAGTAGCACAACATCTTCCTGATAGGGACGGTTTTCGAAGTAGCTGATGCCCCGGATACTTCCCCAACCGTCTTGCGCGACCGCACCGGGTGGTGCCGTGCGCACGTCGCTGAGCGGCTCTGCGCCAGTGCGCAAGTGGACGATCGCGAGGTCGATGATCGAGATGTCCGGCAGGGCGCCAGTCTCGAACTTGCGCGTCTCCTGGTCATTGCTGAACGGCCACTTGTTGATGACATGCTTGCTGAAGATCACATCCCCCTGATAGCCCATCCACTCCTTCCACTTGGCGCGCCCGTCAGCGGAGCTCTCGTGGATGCGCACGCCGACCGTCGAACCAGAACACTGCGTCACCTTGCCGACATCCGCTGCGAAATCCCCGAGCGCCGCCTTCTGCCGGATGTCATCGGACAGGCAGGCGACATGGCCGCAGGTCAGGATGAAGGTGCCGTGCTCTTCCGAGCTGTGGAGGATCACGCCGCTGCCGCGCCCCCGATAGTTGCCGTCGTCTGACTCCACCTGCACGTCGCGCAGGGGCGCAGAGCGCATCGCTGCGTCCCACTGCCGTTTCGGCTGCAGGCTTGAAGAGCACGCACCAAGTAGCAGCAGCAAGCAGCCTGCCAGCATCGTTGAAAAGGTTCGGGTCATGGATCAGGTTCCATCAAAATCTTGCCCAAGGCCCTGCAAGAGCGCAAGCCCAGATTCCCACCTACTACCTATTAAAAAGGGATTTCCAATAGGAAAAAATAGGCAAAATAATCAATATTCCCAACAAAACGCGCTCGGGAGTCGATGCCGCGACCATCGGAGGCTGGCGCGGAACAAACTCTTGCTACGTTACTCGATCAAAAAAACAGCAGAAACCCACAACACTGAATTGTTAGGGTTGTGGCAATCTAACTCAGGTGGGATCGCAGCAATTTTCTCAGCCTGCCATAATCGACCTTCGCCTGGTGGCGGAGATCCATCGGGATCTCCGCCATGCGGATAACGTGCTCAAACGCCGCCCAACCAACCAGTTGCCGAATCTCGGAGATCTCTGCGCCCTCGGTAACCTCGATCGCCAGCACGTTTTTGCCCTCGTGCTCCAGCGCGGCGCAACGCTTCACCACAGGCAAAAACGAGAGAGCACACTCCACGGCGAAGGGGTAGATCGAGCCATGTTGCATCTTGGCCGCACAGCGACCCATCAACCAGAGTCGGCCCGAATCATCGAGCCGCCCGGCGTCCCCCGTGCGGTGCCAGATTTGCCCGCCGATGGTGAATTTGGTCTCCTCGTCCCCGACGCCATTGAGGTAGCCGCTCAAGACGTGATCGCCGCTGACCACAATCTCACCGACCGAGCCAGTTGGCAGCGCCTCGGGTTCATCTCGGATCGGAGTGCCCCACTGGTCATCAATAATCCTCAACTCGATCTCTACAACCGGCTCACCGACCAGCAGACCGCCACCGGCGCGCATCGATTCTAAATCTTCCACGGAGATTTCGCGTTGGTTCACGTGGGCGATCGGCTCCGCCTCGGTCGAGCCATATACGGCGAACACCTCCGCCTCGGGTGCCGCCTGCGCGAGGCGCTCGAGCAGTGGCGGAAAAACTGGCGCGCCACCCGTCGAGATGCGTTTCAATTTCGACAACGATCCGGGTTTTTCTAACATTGCCTCAAAAAACGCCGGCGAAGCAGCGACCCTCTCGACGCAAGTCGCCTCGATCTGCTGCGCAACCTTCTCCACATCCGCCTCGCCGGGTTTCGCCAGATCGGTGTCCGCGAGCACACTGGTCAGCCCCGACCCGAGATTCGCCAGCGTGAAAACCGGCAACGTGATCAGGTCTACCTCGCCAGATCTCAGCTCGAGCGCATTCTCCAGCGCCTGGTGCTGGGCGATGAGAAACTCGTGGCTGCGCGCGACCGCCTTCGGCCTGCCGGTGCTGCCACTGGTGAACGTGATCAACGCCGGCGCCCCAGAGCCTACGGACGGAGCGCCTCGCTCGCCCGCGACCGGTGCCCAACACCAGCTCCCAGGTAGCCAGCGCCCACCACGATGAAATTTCACCGGAATCTGTCGCACCGCCCGTGAACCGAAACGCAGCAAGTGGGCTTTCGGGCTACCGAAAAATCCTTGCGGCTCGCGCAGCGCACAGCAGGCATCGATGAACGCCCGCCCTGCCGAAGGATCAACGAACATCGCCGTCATCCCGGCTCGAAACACCGATAGCAGCGCGGTGTAGAGTTCGATCGAGACCGGATGAAAAAACAATACCGTGTCTCCCGGCTTCAACCCAGCGTCGGTGAGTTGCCGCGCCCCGCCTGCGGTGATCGCATCCAAATCACCGAAGCTGAGCTGGCGCTTCCGGCCGCAAGAGCAATCGACCAGCGCGGTCGTATCCGGCTGACGCCGCGCCACCTCACCGAGGACTTTACAGATATTTTTCATAGAGCGTGTATTCGCGAAACACTTTCGCATCGTGGCGCGAACTGATCCTTAGAGAGCTGTTCTTCTGGTGCTGCAGCGCGTGAATCGCCTGTTTGAACCCCAGCTCTCGAGCCGCCTGATGCACCTGTTCGACGAGCACGCTGCCGAGGCCAGCAAAGCGCCGTTCGGGGAGGACAGCGAGCGTTTTGACGATCACATTCGCGCCATCGGGCAGCGCAAATACAAAGCCCGCAGACTCACCATCGGGAGTCTCTGCGATCAGCGAAAACTCCGGGATCACAAGCGCCTCCACCTTGGCATACATCGCGACGAACGCCTCGAAACTGACCGGCACGTAGAGGAAATTGTTCTGAAAACTGACAACCGAAATGTCATAGATCCGCCGCAGTTCCGAATCATAGGCCTCAGGCTTCAATTTCCGGATCGTCACCTGGAGACGTTCCGCAATCTTTGAAAAATCATTCACCGGGCGGGCCAGATCGATCTCGGACGAGGTGTAGCGCGCCGCCACGCCCCAGCCTGCTTTGACGAAATACTCTGGCCATTCCGGCGGGTTCTGTGGCTCGAGCAGGAATGGGGCGCGACCGTTGGATCTGGTGACGAAACGGTAGCGGTGCCAAGTGTCGCCATCCATCGGGCCGATCGCCTTGCTGCAACCCCATTCGCGTAGGAGATCCTCGGCGGCAGCGAGCAGCTTCGCTGCGGCAAAAGCATCCTGAGCTTCGAACTGCCCGATAGCCCCGTTCCGCCAAACCGAACATACGGCAAGTCGTTCGCCGTCGTCGGAGCAGGCAGTGATGGCTGCTCCCCCGCTAGATGACCTGGTCACAGATAATTTCATCGTAGGTAGATAACACGGAATTGCACTCCGTGGATGGCTGCTGGTTCCCCCAGGCTTTCTCGCCCGTTATGGATCAGATGTCTTTTTTCGGTGGTGTTCAATGGTGTTTGAGAGGCGCTCCACGGAGTGCAACTCCGTGCTACGCTAACATGAGAGCGGCGCCGGAAGCGGCGGTGGCGATGGCACATTCAGTGACCCACCGGGCGGGCGTGCCAGACACTTTCGGCCGGGCTGGGTAGATGCGCGAGAAGACGAAGGTCGCTGCCAAGCTGAGCACAAACGCGACTCCAGCCTGGGGGATCAACCCTGGGAAGAACAACACCAGCGGCGCGTAGCACAGCAACACCGCTTTGACGCTACTGCGCAACAGAACCAGCCGCCCGCTAAGCTCCGGCTGCAGGAAGGCTAGGGTGTTGTAGCTCAGAATCCCGAAATGCACGACAAGCCCCAGCGTGAATCCCGCCAGCGGATCCTCCCGGCGGAACACCAGCCAAATCAATCCGGTGACACCGATGCTTAAGATCGCGCTCAGAGTGTGCGCCTCATCGATTTTCTCCGCGATCTGTTTCGTCGCGTGCAGGTGCGCGAAGAAGACGATCATCGGCGTGATGAAACAAGCCCACCCGCCGAGCGCGTAGCAGCCGTAAGCAAACAGCGTCGCGCCGAGCAGTGCCGCACCGTCCAGCGACGAGCGCTTGCGCAGGGTGAGCACTAACAGAAGCAAAAATACCACCAACACAAAGCGCCCGACGAGCGTGCCGATATCCATCTTCATGTATTCTGAAAGCAGGTAGTAGCCGCCGATCGGGATCAGGAAGTTATCGAGCCCGCCGATGCTGATCGCCTCCACCAACATCACCATTGTCGCCAGCGTCAGTGAAATCACCAGCACCTCGACCCGACCAATATCGCTGAAGATGACTAGCGGCACGTGCGCGCTCATGAAGGCCGCGAGGAAGAAGATCGCGGATCCCTCGGCGCTCTTGTGCGCGGTCAGCGAGGTCTTGCCATAGCGCGAGCCGACCAGCGCTCCCGCCGCATCTGCGATGGTCAGGATCAGCGTCGGCACGCAGAACGTCAGCGGGTCGCCCTTGCTCCACCAGAACAGAACAGCGATCCCCAGCGTGAAATAGACTTCGCCGAGCGAACAGCGCTCCACCCCATGCAGGCAGGCGCCAGCGGCCGAGCGCTTCATAATCAACAAGCCGATCAGCGCGATGCCACCCAGCACGAACACCGGCCAGGCCTCGCTGAACACCCAGGGGAAACTCAGGCAGGTCAGCCCCATCGCAACGTGCACGAACTTGCGCGCCAGCTCGTCGCTGACGGCGGGCAGCTTCGCCAAAAAGTTGCCGATCGCGAACCACAAGCCGAGCGCGACCACGGCGGCCACGATACCTAACCATGGCGCGATCATGACTCCCGCACCTCCTCGACGATGAAGCGGTTGTAGAAAAACGCCTTATCGGCGAGGTGTAGTTTCTGGGAGAGATCGGCTAGGAGCTCGACGGGCAATTCCACCGGGCACTGGCGTGGCGCGAGCATGTTCCAGTATGCGAGGCGTCCACCAGGTCGTGTGTGGCGAACGAGTTGCGCCATCAGATCGGCGCTGTTCTCCTCCGACATGTATTCGAAAATATCACTGAGGTTGTAGCGATCGATACGCAAATCCGGTTCTGCGGCGAGGAAGTCCTCGACCGATACGAGGCGCCACTCGAGACGATCTAGATTCGCCCGGATGGGCTCGAAATTTTCTTCGCGGAGCGCATGTGGCAACGCCTCGCCGTGCGTGCCCGTCAAGATCCAGGTGAGGTAGGGGTTGTCCGCCGGCGAGAGTTCGGTCAAGGCATGTCGGGCGCGGCCGAGAATGCGATCGGCCACACTGCCCTCGACGTAGTTGAAAAAACTCGGATCACGCCCGAGCCGGCCCATGACGAAGCGAGAGAAGAATAGCTTGAACATCGAGCGCCAGCGCCAGGTGTTCCAGCGATGGTCGTAGAACGCGTGCCGATCCTCAGCAGCGAACAGCTCCGCGATGCGTCTGTTACCATGCACGAGGGGCAAGATGCGATTCCGGAACGTGCCGAAGTAGCGCTCGAATTTACCCGACGAGCCGATGCCGGCAGCGATCGCCTCTTTGTTTGCGTCCCAAAACGATCGCGCCCCGTCCTGCAACTCCGGCCGGCAACGTCCGTAAAATCCGAGCCGCTGCGCACCGTCCGCGGGTCGCGAACCGACGAGTTCCAGTAGCTCGCGGTGCTCAAGTTTCCGGAACGCGGCGACACGCAACTCCAGACAGGCCAACTGCGCCGGGTTCAAATCGAGCGCGACGACGCGCGAGGGATTTTTCGTCAGCAGCGAGAGCGAGTTCTCACCAGCAGAGGCAATCGACAGGCAGACATCCCCCTCCTGCACATCGAGCCCGTCGAGCAAGACATCCGCGTCCTCCCAACACTGCGCGTAGCGGATCGCCGAAAAATCGGCATGTTTTTCGACTTCGCTAGCCATCCGATCCCACCTTTCTAACCGTACCGGCAGCTCCATCGATCTCGATGATTTCCCCGTCTTCGATCCATTCGCACAATCCGCTCAACGAGACCACGGAAGGGATGCCCATCTCGCGCGAGACGATCGCCGAGTGCGAGAGCAGGCTACCGCGCTCCACCACCAACCCGGCCGCCGCCGGGAACAGCATCACCCATCCGGGGTCGGTCTGCTGCGCGACGAGAATATCGCCGGGCTCGAGTTTTGCACCGCGCGGCTCCATCACCAACTTCGCCCGCCCGCGCACGATCCCCGGGCAACAACCGATGCCGCTGAGGCTCTCACCACTCGGTGGTTCGGCGTCCCCACGCCGACTCGGCGTGAACTCGCGATACAATCCCGGGGCGCCGAAAGTCTCGAAGCGGTCTGGCGGAACAGGCGAATTACGAAAGCGATCAAACTCCGCGCGGCGCACCGCCACCAGCCCGGCGAGATCGTTGCTCGACGCGGTCGATTTGAAAAAACCGAGCAGCTCCGGCAGTTCGAGGTAGAACACATCGCGCGGGGAACCCAGCACACCATCGGCGGCGAGACGCTTGCCCAGCTCGACGAGAATCCGCCGCACACGCCCGAACAAGCGCGTCCGCTCGAAGCGCAGATTTTCGCGATCCCGCACCCGCTGGCGCGCATGTTTCAGCGTCCAATTGAAGAGGACGTGCTTGAGGAAACCGAGCTTCGGAACCGGGCGGCTCTCGACTGGTGTATCCTTCATCGGCGGACGCTTAGCCATCGCAACGATCGCGCCCAGTAACGAGCTCGGGTCATCGAGCAAAGTCGGGCTCTCGAGCTTCAGTTCCTCCAGGCAGCGGTCGCCAAATTTCTCCAGATACGCCTCTAATCTCACTCCAAATTCACCGTCACGACACATTTCACCGGACTCCAGTCTCTCCAGCACCCCGGATTGCCTCTTGGCGAGTTCCGCAAGCTCCTTGATCCGCCGGGCAGGTTCCGTGCTAATGATCCCGCTGTCGCCATCGCCGCGGATCAGGTCGTTCTGCAGCGTCCCGTCGTCATCGCCACACCACTTGACGCAGAGTTTCGTCAGCGTGCCGAAAAAAATCATCGCCAGAAAATCGTTCACCAACGGAGCGTCCCAACGCGTCAGCAGACGATCCTCAAGATCTTGGTAGTGGGCGACCAACTCATCGGCGCGCATCTGTTCCAGCGGGATCTCGGGCGCCTTCAGCGCATCGTCGAGCCGCTCGTAGAATCGCCCCACCTGTCGCTCGAGCGTGAAATGGTTGTGCACCAGACCCGCGCCCGTGCACAATAGCCCGAATAGATCAGCGAACTTCCCGCGCCCGGCAATCTCGCGTTCGATCTGTTCCACCACCGCGTCCGGCATCGGCTCCTTCACACCCATCATCTGCTCCATGAAGGCGCGGTTAAACTTGAAACCCGGCAGCATCGCCAGCACGCGATACCAATTGATCAGATTGTAATAAACCCGGCCGCGGACCAGCCCTAACATGTTCCCAAAAACCGCGTCGCTCGCCGCGACCCGACTCTCCGGGACTCGCATCAACCCACAGAACTCCCGATACACCGACTCGTAGGCGCGCAGCGCGAAAGTGAAGGTCATCGGGGTCGTCACGCCGCAGTAGCTCTCCACGATGTTGCTGTTGTCCCAGATCACCATCTCCGCATCCGGATCTGGCAGGTTCGCCAGTGAGGTGATCGGCCGCGATTGCAAAACGAACAACGCGCCTCCGCGAATCGCCCACTCGATGTCCTGTGGCTTCCCAAACTGCGCCTCGACCTCCCGCGCCAGCACAGCAATCTTTCCAACGCAGGACGGGAACTCCTGCCTGCCCGACTCCCGCTTCACCGTAAACGTCTCACCATCCACCTCCCCCGAGACCAGCGCGTCCCCCACCCCATCTACCATCGAAATCACTACATCCCCACGCCGCCCGCTCACTGGGTCGGCACTAAACGCCACGCCAGCCTGATCCGCGTCCACCATCACCTGCACGATCACCGCCGGCCGCTCCGGCGGGGCGTCGACACCACGCTCTCGCTGATACGCCAGCACCCGATCGCTCTGCGCCGATCGCCACACGGCCTCGATTTTTTCTACCACCGCCTCGCGCTCGACGAACAAGAACGAATCGAACTGTCCGGCGAACGAGTGTTCGTTGCCATCTTCCGCCAGCGCCGACGAGCGCACCGCGACCAGTCCGCCCTCTGGACATAGTCGGTCATAGCCCGCCTCCCACCCATCGTAGTCGCCGACGATCACAAACCATTCGGGCACAGCGAACCCGGCCTCGCCAAGCACTTTCAAGTTGCGCGCCTTGCCGCCGATCTGGCAGTCCGCCGTGATGTTTTCAGAGAAGAGGATCATGACAGCAGCATCGGGATGAGCCCGAGGGTAAAGTACATCGCCAACGTCCAGACACCGGCCATCAGTTCGAAACGTTTCGCCAGCGCAGTCGTCGGATTTTTAACAAATCGCAGCACCAGCGCGCCAGCGATCACCAGCAGCACCGAGACGACCGCCAGCGTCTGCCAGCCGAAGCCGATCAGATGTCCGGCGAAACTCGCAGAGATCGCAGTGACGACCAGGAAGGCAAACCACACCAGCGGTCCGCCGCGCTCGCCCCAGAGTCTGGTGTAAGTCGGCACGCCTTCCTCCTCGCCCTCCGCCGCGCGCAGCTTGCGGCCGACCTCGATCACCAGGCCGTTGAAAAAACTTACGACCAGGAACCAGATCAATCCCTGCGGCACCTCCGCATCGCGCGGCATCCACTCGGTTGCCGTGGCATACAGATCGACCAACGGCATGATGCCCATGTGCGTCCACAGGTAAGTGATCGGGCGTGCCTTGAGCCACTCACGTGCGAAAAATTCTCGGCTCATCAGCGCGAGGTAGAGCCACGCGATCAACAGCACGCCGACCAGCGGCGGGTGAAGCAGCAGCGCGATGCCCAATTGGATCCCAGCACCCGCAACGAACAGGAAACCGAGTTCCTTTAAGGTCACCAGGCCACGCGGCACCGGCCGGTAAGGTCGGAACTCGGTGTCTTCCTCAATGTCTTTGAACTCGTCCGCGATCCGCAGTTGTAGGAAGAAAATAAACGAAGTGACGAACGCCGCGGCGAAGGCCGGCCAGCTCGGGAACTCGGTCGAGCCGCCGAGCAGGGCAGAGAAGCACACCGCCGAAGAGCTGAACGCGAGGATCAACAGGCCGTGAGCGAACACCGGGAAGCGCTCGCGTTGATAGATCCACCAGCGTTTCATTTTTTCCTTCCCCGTGCCAAACGCTCGTGCGCCTGGGTGAAATGCCCAGCCGCCATCGCGCCGATGATCGACAGTTCGCCCGCGAGGATCAGACCGCAGCAGACCTCCGCCAGCGCTGGGCTGTTGCCTTCACCCGCCAGGCCGAGAATCTCCAGACAGGCCCTCTGCGAAGGCAGTGCTGTGCCACCGCCGACTGTGCCGATCACAATTCCCGGAAGCGTCACCGCTGCATACAGATCACCCGCGTCGGTCAGTTCGAAGCGCGTCACGCCGATCGCTGACTCGGCCACGCAGGCCGCGTCCTGACCGCAGGCGATGTAGAGCGCCGCGAGCCCGTTGGCGTAGTGCCCCTGCACACCAATCGTCCCGCTGAGCACACCGCCGATCGCCGACATGCGCCAGTAGTCCACCATCTCCGCCGGCGTGGTGCGCAGGAATTTTTTCACCAGCTCCGCCGGGATGGTCGCCTCCGCACACACCTTCTTGCCACGCACCGTGGTGAAAGCCAGCGCGCTGGCCTTTTTGTCGCCCGAAAGATTTCCCTCGACGTAGTGCGCGCGTGGCGTGACCGGCGAGTGCTCGATGAGGAACCCGCAGATCGCTTCGGTGCACAGCGTCACCATGTTCTGCCCGGCGGCATCGGCGGTGGTAAATTCGAAATTCAGGTAGACGTGATTGCCCTCGATCGTCGCCGCCAGATCCACCAACTGACCATGTGCCGTGACCTCCGCGACGATCTCGCGAAAGCGATCGATCTGCGGCACCGCCCAAGCGACGAAGCGCCCGGCCTCGGCGAGAGTTTCAAACGCAAAGGCCGGTGCACGGTTGATCGCCTCGCTCAAGATCGCGCACGCGCAACCACCCGCTGCCGAGAGCAAGGTCGCCCCCCGGTGGTACGAGGCGACTAGTGCCGCCTCGGTGGTCGCCAGCGGGATGAGGTAGTCGCCATGCGCGAACAGACCATTCACGCGCAGCGGTCCAGCGATCCCGAGCGGCAGCTTCACCGTGCCAATGAAGTTCTCAATGTTGGCAGCGAATTCATCCGCGTGGCTTTCAGTCAGCGGATCGAACAAGGCCTCCCGCATCGCCCCAGGCAAGCGCGCCCAACGTTTCTCCACCACCTCTGGCGAGAGCTTTGAACCAGCCGGGAAGCGCTCGGGCAGATTCTTCGATCGTGGATCGAGCCGTCGTGCGAGAACTGCCGGATCCGCTGCCCCGAACACGCGCCGCAAGTAGTCGCGAGCCAAACTTGATTTCGATGCCATAACGCTAGTAGTCTCCGTGTGATCAATTCATTGATCCAATCGAAAATGTTTATCTAAATATCGACAGAAATGATGTTATTTAAATTGGTATCGATTGGTTCGGATGTCACTATGAAACTACGGAGTTGCCTGCCGCTGTCTATCATCATCCTCGCTGCAAGTGCTCTAGAGCGTGTGACCGCCGCAGGCAGCCAGGTAAGTTGGGCCCTCCTGCCCGTTGAGTCGCCGTGAATGCCTCCCGAATCAGACAGGCGTGCCGGTCTTACGCTCATGGAAGCGCTGACGATATGATCGTTCGGTTTTGCAACAGTCTCTGGCGACGAATGATTGTTGCCGATCCCTGAACTTGATCGATGCCAAGGTCGAAGACCCTCGCCACTGGGCGCGTGGCAAGGGGTTGATGGAGAATCGGGTAGGTGGAGATTCAAAATCCCGCCCTAACACGCGCTAGGCGCGCGCGGTGTACCAGTCGACCGTCTGCTGAAGGCCAGCTTCGAAATTCCACGTCGGGATCCAGCCCAACTCGTTGCGAGCTTTGCTAGCGTCGATGGCGTAGCGCAAGTCGTGGCCGGGGCGGTCTTTGACGAACGCGATGAGGTCCTCGTCCTTGCCGAGCGATTTGAGCAGGGCTCTGACGAGGTCGAGGTTCTTGTGCTCGTTGTTGCCGCCAAAGTTGTAGACTTCGCCGGACTTACCTTTCGCTGCGGCGATGGCGATTCCGGCGCAATGGTCGTCGACGTGGATCCAGTCGCGAACGTTCTGGCCGTCGCCGTAGACTGGGAGTTTTTCGCCAGCGAGCGCCTTGGTGATCATTAGCGGGATCAGTTTCTCCGGGAACTGGTAGGGGCCGTAGTTGTTGGAGCAGCGGGTGATGACAACGTCCTGGCCATAGGTGTGGAATGCGGCGAGCACCAGCAGGTCGGCTGAGGCCTTGCTGGCGGAATACGGCGAGCTGGGGGCGATCGACGTGGTCTCGGTAAAGAAACCGGTGTCACCGAGCGAACCGTAGACCTCATCGGTTGAGATCTGCACGAAGCGCGGGATCTCGTGCTCGCGCGCGGACTGCAAGAGATTGGCGGTGCCGACGATGTTGGCAGTGACGAAATCCGCCGGGCTGGTGATGCTGCGATCGACGTGCGATTCGGCGGCGAAGTTGATGAGGATATCGAACTTGCCGTTGGCGATGATCTCCTCGACAGCTTCAGCGTCGCCGATGTCGGCTTTGATGAACTGGTAGCGATCGCCGGCGGTGGCGGCGATGTCGGCCAGATTTTCCTCACTGCCGGCGTAGGTGAGGAGGTCGATGTTGGTGACCTTGACGTCCGCGTTCTCGGCGAACAGGCGGCGGATGAAGTTGCAGCCGATAAAGCCGCAGCCGCCGGTAATGAGGTAGTTCATGATCGATTCTGGTAAGCCCGAGGAGCAAGGAGCGTCTCGCCCCTCCTAGGTAAGACTATAGCTCCTTGTTGGGCTAGGCGTAGCCCAGTGACTTGACTCGCTCAGCGACGTCGTCTTTGGCCTCCATAAGATCCGCGATCGGATCCCACTTCGCGCTGAGTAGGGCGTCGCGCGCTGAGTCGGGCATGTGCACCGGGAAGCTGAGCTCGCCGCAGGTGACGCGCAGTAAATCGACATCGATCTTGATCTCGGCGGTCGGGTCGGCCTCGATGGCAGCACCGAGGGCGCGAGTGTCCTCGGCAGCAGCGGTGACGCAGGGGATGCCGAGGGTGACGCAGTTGCCGAAGAAAATATCGGCGAAACTCTCGGCGATCACGCCGCGGAAACCGAAGCGGTAGAGCGCCTGCGGGGCGTGCTCGCGGGAGGAACCGCAGCCGAAGTTAGAGTTGGCGATGAGGATCTTCGCTCCGGCAAATCTCGGATCATTCAGCGGGTGCGGTTTGTCGCTGCCGTCCTCGTTCTTGCGGACATCGTAGAAAAGGTATTCGCCGAGGTCATCGAAGGTGACGCACTTCATGAAGCGCGCCGGGATGATGCGGTCAGTGTCGATGTCGTTGCCGGAGACGTAAGCGGCGGTGCCGGTGAGTTCGGTGATTTTATCTAGAGCCATGGGATGCTGGATTCTTTGAGTTTTTTAACCGTGAATCACGCGAATGAACGCGAATCTTTGGTTTCGGAATTTAATTTTTATTAGCCTGATTGGATTCGCGCTATTGGCGTGATTCGCAGTTAAAAATTAGGCCATTGCTGGTTCGACTTCGAAGACTTCTCTCGCGTCGGTGATCTCTCCGGTGATAGCGGCGGCGGCTACCATCAGCGGGCTCATCAGGACGGTGCGCCCGGTCGGGCTGCCCTGGCGGCCTTTGAAGTTGCGGTTGCTGCTGCTGGCGCAGAGCTGGTCGCCGATGAGTTTGTCGGGGTTCATCGCCAGACACATGCTGCAACCTGCGGCACGCCACTCGAATCCGGCGGCTTCGAAGATCTTGTCGAGGCCTTCTTTGATGCACAGCTGGGCGACGATCTGGGAGCCGGGGACGGCGATGGCGGTGACGCCGTCAGCCACGTGGCGACCCTCGAGGTACTTGGCGACTTCACGGAAATCTGACAAACGACCGTTGGTGCAGCTGCCGATAAACGCGACGTCGATCTTGGTGCCTTTGATCGGTGCGCCGGGCTCGAGCTTCATGTAGTCGACCGCTTCCTGGATGGAGGTGCGGTCGGCCTCGTTGTCGGCGCTTTCGAGAGTCGGGATGTTTTGGTCAATCGTAATACCTTGATCTGGACTGATCCCCCAGGTCACTGATGGGGCAACGTCGGCGGCGTTGATGTTGATCACGTCGTCGTAGTCGCAGTCGGCGTCGGACGCGATGGCGGTCCAGTTCTCGACGGCGGCGTCCCAATCTGCACCTTTCGGGGAATACGGGCGGCCATCGAGGTAGTCGAAGGTCTTCTGATCCGGGTTGACGTAGCCGGCGCGGGCACCGCCCTCGATCGACATGTTGCAGATGGTCATGCGCTCTTCCATCGAGGAGTTGTCGATAAAACTGCCGCCGTATTCGTAGGCGTAACCGATGCCGCCTTTGGCGCCTAACAGTGCGATGATGTGCAGGATGACGTCCTTGGCGTAAACGCCAGGACCGAGTTTGCCATCGACATTGATGCGCCGCACCTTGAGCTTGGTCATCGCCATCGTCTGGGTAGCGAGCAAGTCGCGCACCTGCGTCGTGCCGATCCCGAAGGCGATCGCGCCGAAGGCACCGTGGGTCGCGGTGTGCGAGTCGCCGCAGGCGATGGTCGTCCCCGGCTGGGTGATTCCCTGCTCCGGTCCGACGACGTGGACGATGCCCTGCTTGCCGCTGGCGATGTCAAAGTAGGTGATGCCGAACTCTTTCGCGTTCTTGGCGAGCTCGGTGATCATCGCGTCGGCGAGTGGGTCATCGAAGGGCTGCTCGGACTGGTCGGTCGGGACGATGTGATCGACGGTGGCGAAGGTGCGCTCCGGGTAGGCGACCTGCACGCCGAGGTCGCGCAACATGCCGAATGCCTGTGGCGAGGTGACCTCATGGATGAGGTGGGTGCCGATGAGGAGTTGCGTCTGGCCGTTGTCGAGCGTGCGCACGGTGTGCGCGTTCCAGACTTTTTCGAATAAGCTTTTACCCATGATTTCTGCGGTCGTTCTTTAAGAGTGGTTTACAAATTTGCCCACGGCGAATTTGCGCGGGGAGACTGGTTACCGCAGATTTTCCGGGGAATCAATGATTGGCTTGGGGATCGGATTGTAAAACCGCCAATGACGCGAATTTGCGCGGTTCTCAATATGATGGACGGGAGGCACCCGCAGAGTCACGGCGGAGCAGAGGCACAGAGTCTTTTTTAGCAATGATTTTCAAGCATCTGCGAGCCGGCGTGAGGTTTTCCTGATGCCTGAGCTACTAGACG